>SLFF01000464.1 GCA_007124395.1 Thermomicrobiaceae bacterium
CGACAGACTGATCAGGCCGAGGAATACCGTCGGAACATGCAGGCCAGTAATATTCTGCGCCAGCGACCACGCCTGCTCGACGAACGTATCTCCCGGGATATCGACACCCAGGAAGTGCCTCGCTTGCGAAGCCATGATTACCAGCGCCGCGGCGTTGATGAATCCGGAAAGCACCGGATGGCTGAGAAACGCGACCAGAATGCCGGCCCGCATGAACCCCATACCGACCTGGATCAACCCGCTTAGCAGCGCCAGCGTCAGCGCCAGGGTGAGGTAATCGGCACTTCCTTCTTCGGCAAGTGGAGCAATCGTGGTGGCCGTCATCAGCGAGATGATCGCCACCGGCGCGACGGACAGGGGCCGTGATGTTCCCATGAGTCCGTAAATGACGAGGGGAACGATCGATGCATACAGTCCAACCTGAGGAGGGAGACCGGCCAGCATGGCATAGGCCATCCCCTGTGGCACCAGCATGACCGCCACGATGATCCCGGCGATGAGATCGCCCGTCAGTTGTTCACGCGTATAAGAGGGAAGCCATTCGATTGCGGGCACCAGGCGTTTCAGGTACCGGGTCCATCGAGATGACGAGTCACGGTTGTTCACGAATTCTCTTTCTCCACCAGAAAAACCTGTTTCGACCGGCTCGGTTACCACTCATTTGATGCCCGAACAGGTCCGCCGGTTACACGTCGCACATCATTCTGGCGGCACAGATGTCGCGCGAAATCCGACCGCCCTGATGTAACCACGTTGCGGTGCACCGCATCGAACATCCAGTAAGCGAGGAACGGCGCATCGAAATCAGGATCACACAAGATGATGTAACCGATTCCTCACCGCATGCATCAAACGATCAGTTGCGGCAGAACGCCTGTCGCACCGATTGAAAGCACAGTAGACGCCCGGAGCGAGCGCTCCGGCAGAAATTGGGAAGAAACGCACGAACTCATGGAGGTTCAATGACTGCTACGACACAGCTTCCAGCTTCGGTCTCACCAGAACAGGCCACCGAGCTGACCAGCCAGGGCGCCCGGATTCTCGACGTCCGCACGACAGGCGAATTCGAGTCGGTCCACATCCCGGGCAGCTACAACGTTCCGCTCGATCTGCTTTCGGAGCATCGGTCAGAACTGACAAGCTCAGTCGACCAGCCAGTGATTCTGGTCTGTGCCAGCGGAATGCGCGCCAAGCAGGCCGATAACGCACTGCGAGACGCAGGACTGGAATCGATAACGGTGCTGGAGGGCGGGATCAACGCCTGGGAGCAGCGTGGTCAGCCGGTCGTCAAAGGCCAGCAGAAGTGGTCTCTGGAGAGACAGGTACGTCTCGTGGCTGGCTCACTGGTAGTTGCAGGTGCCGTGGGTGGCTTGTTTGTATGGCAACCACTGACAATTCTCTCACTTTTCGTTGGCGGAGGCCTGGCATTTGCAGGAATCACCAACACATGCGGCATGGCGATGCTGTTGGCCAAACTCCCCTATAACCGGGGGCAGGCATGCGACGTTCGCCAGGTCATCACCGAACTGTCCGCCGAGGCTCGCTCCTAGATACCGAGCAAGCTACACTTAGAAAGGATCGAATGTGATTCTCCGACATCTCTACCACGACGATCTGGCACAGGCGAGCTATCTGGTCGGGTGTGCAGCAACCGGCGAGGCACTCATCGTTGACCCGAACCGCGATATTCAGCAGTACATCGATCTTGCCGCACGCGAGGGTCTGAAGATCACGAAAGTCACCGAGACGCACATCCACGCCGATTACGTCTCCGGTGCCCGTGAACTCGCCGACGCAACCGGTGCCAAGCTCTTCCTGAGCAAAGAGGGAACCGACGACTGGCAATACGGCTTTGCCAAGGAATCAGGCGCTGAGCTCATCGGCGAGGGTGATGTGATCACCGTTGGCAATATCAAGGTCGACGTTCTTCATACACCCGGACATACGCCTGAGCACATCTCCTTTCTGGTCACTGATACAGCCGGTGCCGATAAGCCGATGGGTATCTTTACCGGAGACTTTGTCTTCGTTGGCGATGTTGGACGACCGGACCTTCTGGAGAAGGCCGCCGGATTCGCCAACACCATGGAAGATGGCGCCCGGCAGCTCTACCACTCGCTGGAGCGATTCAAGAAGCTCGAAGACTTCGTCCAGATCTGGCCTGGTCATGGAGCCGGCAGTCCGTGCGGCAAAGCGCTCGGCGCCGTTCCGCAGTCAACCATCGGCTACGAACGCCTGTTCAATCCAGCACTGCAATTCAACGCTGAACAGGACTTTGTCGACTTCATCCTCGATGCCCAGCCGGAACCGCCGGTCTACTTCAAGCAGATGAAGCACGTCAACAAAGTCGGACCCGCCCTGACTCGGGAGCTCAACACCCCGATGCAGGTTGGCATCGATGCCATCGGCCCGGCACTGACGGCCGGTCAGCCGATCGTCGATCTCCGGCCGGCCGATCAGTTCGCCAGGGGATACATCCCGGGAACGATCAACATCGGTTGGGCAAAGGGCTTCGTTACCTGGGCCGGCTGGTTGCTTCCGTTCGACCGACCGTTCCACGTCATCGCCGACCCGGAAAACATCGACGCGATTGCCCAAGAACTGAGAATGATCGGTCTCGATACGCTGGAGAACTTCTTTTCACCATCGATCATCAATGAATGGAAGGCCGCCGGGCACGAGCTGGCCACCATCGAGCAGGTCACGGTGGATCGTCTCGACGAGATCGGTGATTACCAGGTGGTCGACGTCCGGGGGATCACTGAATTCGAAGAGGGCCATATCCCGGGTAGCCGGAACCTTCACCTGGGCTACGTCGGCGAACAGCTCGACCAGGTCCCCAGCGACAAGCCGATCGTGTTTCAGTGCCAGACGGGTCGGAGATCATCAATCGCAGCAAGTGTTGCCGCCGCTCATGGCCGAAACGACATCTACAACCTTGTCGGTGGCTTCAGCGCCTGGGAGAAGCACGGCTGTCCCGTCGAAACCTCTGAAAAGGCTGCCGCCGCAACATCCTGACTGAAATCGGGCACCATCGGAAATCAGTAAGCTCAGCGAGCCAGTCCCCCCGGGCTGGCTCGCTCGATGTGTGCTGAAATGCTGGCCAGCATCGTGCATATTCGCTGGCGGGAAGGGCAATCGCTGAAGGGTCTAAACAACAAACCATGATGAGTGTTTCGCGTGATGCTGCTCGCTTCCTCGCTCCCGACATGATGGGTTCCCCCGACCTCTGTGTATCCGCTACCGCACATGTCCGAATCAATGCTCCGGTGGACGAGGTCTACGACTGGTTCTGTGGCCTCGACATCAGCAGGGTTCTCAACGGATACGGCCCGCTACCTGGCGTTGAACGCACCACTGATCAGACCGGAAGCTGGACAACCCCCAGAGAAACCCGCAAGCTCGAGATGTCCGGGAATATCCGCGCCCGACAGGAGATATTGATCGCGGAGCGGCCGTTCTTCTTTGCCTACCGCGTGCGGGAATTCACCCACATACTGAACCTCATGGCCTATGGTGCCGAAGCCCGCTGGTGGTTCGAGTCAGCCGGTGATGGTGGGATGACACTCACCTGGACGTACACCTTCTGGCCCCGCTCTTTCGTCGGAAAGCTCGGCATCTACCCGGTCATCAAAACGATATGGCATCGGTACATGGTGGTGACGATTCGTGCAATGCGCGACCTGGCGGAACAGGAAATTCACAACTGACCCCGTTGCGCAGTATGAACAATGCCGTTAGAGTGGCACTGCGCCAGCCTGAAGCGTATTGCATCAACTGGCTTGCCGTGGATTGAGGTTCACGGTAGTCAGGCGATTGACAAATCATCCGCGCATTGCTGGCCTGAATACGATCGACCCGAATCGCCGGCTCCAACGCTGGCGGATACAGCGCGGCAGGAAGGAGGCTGACAATGGCGACATTCGTTCTGGTCCACGGAGGATTCACCGGTGGCTGGGTCTGGAAACCAGTTCGTGCTTATCTGGAAAGCAAGAAGCACCGCGTCTACACTCCGACGCTAACAGGGCTCGGAGAGCGATGCCATCTGATCAGCCCGATCCTCGACCTGGACACGCACATTCAGGACATTGCCAATGTGATCCAGTATGAAGATCTCAACGACGTCATCCTCGTCGGAAACAGCTACTCGGGCATGGTCATTACCGGCGTTGCCGACAAAATGCCGTCTCGCATTGCGCAGGTGATCTACGTTGACGCCTTCCTGCCCGAGCACGGAGAATCAGTCTTCGATCTGGTCACGCCGTCGCTGCGTTCTCAATTCGTGGCACAGGCAAACACCCAGGGTGACGGATGGCGCGTCTATCCACTCTCTGATGGCGATCCCAGACGCCTTGCCATGCCAATCAAGACACTCCAGCAACCGATCAACCTGTCCGGTGCTGATCAGAGCGGAATCGCGCGGACGTTCATTCGTTGCACAGACCCGCGCTCTCCAAGCCTCGACAGCACAGACAGTCGTGTCCGGAACAATTCCGACTGGACCTACCTGGAACTCGAAACCAGCGGCCGTGCGCCCTCGCAGGCTCCGAAACGTCTCTCTGACCTGCTTATCCAGACGGTTCAGCCAGGCGCCTGAACTGCCAGATAGATGGCGTGGCGATGACGTATCACGCTGACTGGCGGATAGCGATCGGTACTGCGATACTGGGCAACAGCCTGACGGCCGCCCAGCGCAGAAAGCAACTGATGTACGAGCCATCTGAGTCACCGGAGCTTCCCACAGCAGCAGAGATTCTGGACGCAGACGATGAGACCCTCGAAGCCCTGGTCGTGGGATATGTCGAGGCGCGCCTCGAGCTGCAACCCTCCACACCGTTCGATGCCTTCGCATCGCTGTCTCGCAAGGTGCAATACGTTTACGCCACGGCCCTCCTCGAAGGTGAGGTCGAGAGCGGTGGGTTCAACCAGTACTTCTATAATTCATCCAGTGACTTTGCCCTGGAGGCGCTGGCAGGCTACCGGGCAATCGGAGCTACTGATCACGCTCGCCTGCTTCGTCAGGCGATCGAGGTATTCCATGCTGAGCGCTGGTTTCACTTCCGGATACGCCAGCGACGATCGCTTGATGCCTTCTTCGACTCTTATCAGTTCACCCGGTTGTCGCAAATCGACGAGCACTTTCTCGAAATCGAGGATGACCCAATCGTTCGCCGGGCGAGCTATATCCGAGATCATCTGGGGGAATTCTCGTCACCGTAGACACAGACAGTGATACGCGCACCCGACTGCGGTGCAGCGCTCAGAATTGTTTAAGGTAAGAATCAGCTCCAGACGTTGCCACCCGCCAGTGCCTGTGGATTAATCGAATTTGGCCCCTTCCGGGCTGCGGTAACGGCGCGATAGACAACGCGCCAAAACCGGAACAACACACGCACTGGCCACCACAATGCTCACTCTCTCTCTGACTGAGGCCTGCGTTCAGCCTCGATCGCCTGTTGAGATCGACCATCCCCGGTTCGATCGACGATTCGGCCCTTCACGTGGTGTATCCCGATTCCTCAGCACTGCGCAGCTCGATGCCCCTCTGGGTGCATCAATCCCTCCTTTGCCGGCAATGGCGGGTTCGCACCACCTCGATTTGAGCATGGGACGGATTCCCGTTGTGGCAGGTTTCGTGCGTGATCGAATATCCATGATTATCCGTGATCGGATGATCAGCTCAAGAGAGACGCAAAGAGGCCGGGTGGCCTCGACCTGTTGACGAGATCGATTGGAGATCAGAAGAAGTGTCACGATTTGCCTTGCTGTTGCTGAGTTCTGCGCTGATGCTCATCGTAGCGGCGTGCGACACCAACGGCGACGATGCAGCCGACGATCTGACCGACGACACGACCGAGTTGCCCACCGATGATGGCGCCGCCAACGGCGAAGATGACTTTGCCGCGCCAGAAGAGGCTGACGACGCACTCGGCGCCGAAGACGATGCCGCCGTCGAAACCGACGATGACATCGCCGCTGCTCCAGAAGAAGACGACGCCGAAGGCATGGAGCCGGACGACGATCCAATGGCGCAGGACGACGAGATGGCGTTCGACGATGAAGACGCCGCGGTCGATCCGGAAGACATGCAGCCAGACCCGGATCAGGGCATCTTCTTCGATCTGACGGCCGAGGAAGCCAATGACATGACGGAATTCAACGTGGTCGAGCCGGAATACGTTCCGGAAGGCCTCGAGTTCCAGACGATCATCGGTATGGCCGCGACGGAAGCAGATCCTGAGGAGATGGATGAAGACGAAGCGGCAACCATTACCTTCGCCTACCAGCAGCCTCCGGAAGAGGAAATGGCACAGGGACTGCCGGTTGAGTTCATGCAGTCGACCGAGCTGGACATGAGCGAAGGACTCGGAGCAGAAGCCGATACCGAAGAGATGACGATCGGCGACCGCGAAGTAACCCGAATCTCCGTTGTGCAGGAGATGGGCGAGGAAATCATCGCCTGGGTCTGGAACGAAAATGACGTTCATTACTCGCTGGCCGCGATCCTTGGTGAAGACCTCCCCGAGGAAGAGCTGGAAGAGATGATCGCCTCCATCCCGGCCGCCTAAACGCACCGCAATAAGCCACGAAGATTCAACCCCCGGAGCAGCATCAGACCGCTCCGGGGGTTTCCTCATGCGCGCCAATCGGTAGAATGTTGCAATGATAACGAAAACGCGACACGACAGAATGGATATTGCCCGCATGAGCAACGACACATGGACCGCCGTCGACGAGTATGTCAAGGAAAAGCTGATCGGAATCGATGACGCTCTGGATGCGGCGCTCACCAACAGTGA
>SLFF01000439.1 GCA_007124395.1 Thermomicrobiaceae bacterium
CGCGGCGGCAAGGTCATGTACACCACACCGATCAAGGCGCTCTCCAACCAGAAGTTTCGCGATCTCCGCCGGGTTTACGGTGACAACGTTGGTCTCCTTACCGGAGACATCACTGAGAATCCGGACGCGCCGATTGTGGTGATGACCACCGAGGTCATCCGGAACATGCTAATTCAATCCCCCTGGGACCTCGATGAGGTTGACTGCATCGTCTTCGACGAAGTCCACTACATTGCTGACACTGAACGCGGAACCACCTGGGAAGAAGCGATCATCCTCTGCCCGGCGCACATTCAGCTGATCTGTCTTTCAGCGACCGTGTCCAACGCGCAGGAGATCGCCGACTGGATCAGTCGGACACATCGGCCGATCGAACTGATCACCCACTACGAGCGGGCTGTACCGCTAGCGCTCTACTATTTCTTCAAGCGCAAACTTCGTCTGGTGATCGACCATGATGGCAACAAGATCGCCGACTATGACGACACCGGCGGCGAGGTCGCCAAATCGCTCCAGCGCGGTGGAATGAACCGCGAACAGCGAATGCGACTGGAGCAGGAAGAGCCCCAGCCGTGGGAGATCGTTCAGGCACTTCGCAAGCAGGAACTTCTCCCGGCGATCTATTTCCTGTTCAGCCGACGGGATTGCCAGGATTTTGCGCAGCGCATGGCACTGATGCGCCCGAATCTGGTGACAGACGATGAGACGGCCGAGCAAATCGAAGAGATCGTCCAGACATACCTGCAGAGTATGCGCCCGGAAGATCGTGAACTCGATCAGGTACAGATCATCACCACGCTCGCGAGGCAGGGAATCGGATTTCATCACGCCGGACTACTGCCGATTCTGAAGCAGTTCGTCGAAGCGCTGTTCTCCCGCAGCCTCATGCAGGTTGTCTTTGCCACGGACACGCTCGCGCTCGGCGTCAACATGCCAGCCAGAACCGTGGTGATCGGCCGAATGAGCAAATGGGATGGCACGCGCCGGCGCCCACTGATCCCCAATGAATTTCAGCAGATGGCCGGGCGTGCGGGGCGACGCGGCATGGACGAGAAGGGCAGCGTCGTTGTCCCCTATACTCCATGGATGAACTTCGGCTCGGCGCTGGAGATCGCCACTGGCGATCTGCTACCCGTCCGCAGCGCCTTCGCAATCCGCTATAACACGGTGCTCAACCTGTGGGATCCACCTCGCGGCGATCGAGTGCGTCACATGCTCCAGCAGAGCCTGGCACAGTTCCAGAGCGCCCGCCGGATGCGCGAGCTCGAAGACGAGATCATCGAGCAGACAAACAAGATCGATGAAGTAACCCAGGGTTGCCTGATCGGGTACGAAGCCGGAGATGATCTGCTCCGGGACTATCGTGGGGTGAACTCATCGCTTACCACGCTCAAGAACCGCGAGCGCCGAATCGTCCGGGAACTCAGCAACATTCAGATGGATTCCGAAGAGCGTCCATGGAAAGAACCGGGGCGACAAGCACTGCGGAAGCTGTTCAAGTCACTGCCACCGGGACAACCGGTACACGCCCGGGATCACGGCTGGGTGATCTACCTTGGCCGGGGGAACCAGGGTGGAGTCGGGCTCTTTCTGACTCCCGGTGGGGTGGAGCTGCTAACCGAGTATCGGCAGATCGACTACATGCCCTCTCCGGCACTGAGCGTCACATTGCCTGAATCGCTGGTTGCGATTGATGAGCCGGTCGAAGACCTCGATCAGGTTCTCTCATCGTCGGAGCAGACCGATCTCTGGAACGAACTCGCCGAGATGGACCTGCCGGACCTCGATGAACAGATGGAGACGCACCGGGAGAAACTCCAGGAACGGTTCGCCGAAGAGCGAAGCCGCCTGCAGGAGGACCTCGACGACGTCCGGCGAAGCCTCGCTGAGCTCGAAGAGCATCGAAAAGGGCATCCGTGCCACTCATGCGACCGGCGCAAAGAGCATCAGCGCAACCTTAAGCGCGTGTCGCAAATCAAGCGCTCCCGTGTTCAGCTGGAGAACCGGCTGGAGCGTGAGCGGAAAGAAGAGGAAGCGCGAATTGCCAGTCTGATCCAGGGCATCCGTGATGTGCTTCATCGCTTTGATTATCTCCATCGTGGGCAGCCGACATCGAAGTCGGATACACTGGCAAACGTGTTCGACACGAACGGGCTAATCATTTGTGAAATGCTCGATCGCGGAATGCTCGACAAGATGGAGCCGGCAGACCTCGCCGAGGTCTTCAGCTGGTACGCCTACGATCGGGATTTCCGGTTCACCAACAAATTCAGCCTGCCAAAACGACTGATTCTGCTTCGACGTCGCCTGGAAGAGCTCGAACGGGAAGTGCTCGGAACCGAGCGCCGGAACGGACTGCTGATCTCCACGGGGCATAGCGAGGGCTTCTATGGCGCTATGCGTGCCTGGTGCCATGGCGAGCCGATGGTGCAGGTGCTGGAGAAGATCGAGCTCAGCGAGGGGGATCTGGTTCTGGCGTTCAACAAGACGATCGATCTCATGCGCCAGATCCGCGAGATGCTGGGCCAGGTTATGCCGGATCATCCGGTGCGCAGCGCGCTGGAACAGGCAGAACAGATTGTTCGAAGGGATATTGTCGAACAATCTCTGACGGCTGGATTCATGCCACTCGTCGCGGAGAAAGCGCCAGATCACGTCTCCGCCCCGGTGACCGAAGATGGTCAGGACCCGGATCATGATACGGTGGAAGCAAAGGACGGGATGTAGCGCCTCGCTCCTGACCCGCGCTCAGGGGGTATCAACGGCGATACAAGGACAACGTGTGGGGGATTGGAGCGGAGATGAAGCTGGTCGAGATTCGTGATCTTGATGGTCCCAACCTGTTTGTGCTGGAACCGGTCATCAAGCTCGAGGTCATCTTAGAACCCGAGGAAGCGCTGGGGATCGCTCGCCAGCAGTACATCGCTGAACTCGCCAACCGCTACGTCACGTCCGATCCTGTCCTGGCTCTGACCACTGTTATCGGTGCGCTGCACGAGCAGCTCAGAATCCCCCCACCGCAAATCTCGACACATGCAATGGACTACGAATCCCACATCAGCGTCTGTTTTCCCTGGACTCATCGGAGCAGGGCACGCGGAATCGCCCGTGCTGCATTCGATGTGGTGGCCGGCGAGAATCGGATCGACCGCATGTCGACCCATCTCATCAATTGCATCGAGCAGGAATTCGATGAGGATGAGCCGGAAGCTCCGACCTGGGTGCAGGATAGTGAGCGAGCCATACCGTCAGTAGCCGTCACCGGGACCAACGGCAAGACGACGACGACCCGCTTTCTGGCGCACATGTTGAAGACCGCTGGAAATCGTGTCGGCTGGAGCAGCTCGAGCGGCGTCTACATCGACGGCGAGATGGTCATGCAAGGCGATTACACCGGCCACGGTGGAGCTCGTAGAGTACTGACCGATTGCTCGATCGATTGCGCCGTGCTGGAGACAGCCCGCGGCGGCATCCTGTTGCGTGGACTTGGCTACCAGTCCAACAATGTCGGCGTCTTCGTCAACGTCAGTGAAGACCACCTCGATCTCCACGGCATTCGAACGGTTGAGACGCTCGCCAGCGTCAAGGCAACCGTCATTCGGACGACCAGCGCAGATGGACTCGTCGTCCTCAATGCCGACGATGAGCTCGTCCTGGCTCAACGGGAGCACGTCAGCGCCCCAGTGCTACTTATTTCTCAGCATCCGGATAATCCAGCGCTGGCTGAGCATCTCGAGCAGGGTGGAACCTGTCTGGTGCTCGAATCCGGATTCGTGGCGCGTCTTTCGCCGGAAGGCCGGGAGAACATCATCCCGATTGCTGATGTGCCCTTGACGTACGGAGGAATGGCCCGACATATGGTGGAGAATACGCTAGCAGCCTGTGGAGCGGCAATCGGGATGGGGCTCGAAACCAGAGACATCGCCCGTGCAATGCGAACATTCCAGCCAGACCGTGATCACAATGCCGGGCGGCTCAACGTCTACTCGCTGGAAAATCGCACGGTTATCATTGATTTCGCTCATAATGAGAGCGGCCTGTCCTTTCTGCTCGATTTCGCCCGGGCGCTCAAGCCGGATGCCAGTCAATTGACTGCCGTAATCGGCACCGCCGGCGACCGGCAGGACTCGGTGTTCGTCGGACTTGGCCGCCTGGCAGGTGCATCCGCCGACCGCGTAGTGATTAAAGCGAATCCGGGGTATCTCAGAGGGCGCACTGCCGACGAGATAGTCGAACTGATATCGAGCGGCCTTGAAGAGTCCAATGCAACGAGCAAACTCGATGGCGTGTACCACAGCGAATATGAAGGCGTCTTCGGAGCGATCGAGACATCATCGCCTGGGGAGGTAATCGTGACGATGTGTGTCGAAGACTATCTGGCGATCATGGACGAGCTCACCCGACGAGGCGCGACCGAACGAGGAGCGGCAGACGAATAATGCCTCTGAACAAGGGGCTGTATACTTATTTTCAGAATGGTGTAACAGGTTGATCCCTGAAACTCACACAATGTTCGGTGATAATGTGACACGAGGAATCTCTGGCCCCCTTCTGGCGATCGGTGGCGCAGAAGACAAAACGCGCGACCGGATTATTTTGCGGAGGTTTGTCGAACTGAGCGGCGGCTCAGACGCCAATATCGCCGTGATTCCCACGGCATCCCGAATTCAGGATGCTGGCGAGCAATATCGCGGTATTTTCGGCGATCTCGGGGTAGACAAAGTCAATGTCCTCGACATTCGTGATCGAGCCGACGCCAACGAGGACGGGATCGTCTCGAAACTCGAAAACGCGACCGGGGTGTTCATGACCGGTGGCAATCAGGTAAGGCTTGCCAGAATTCTGGGCCGAACCCGCACCGGCGAATTGATCAACCAGCGCAACCAGCACGGCGTGCCAGTTGCGGGAACCAGTGCCGGAGCATCGGTAATGAGTACCGTAATGGTGGCGGGAGGGCAAAGTGGTCCGACGCCTCGCCAGCGAATGGCGAAGCTGTCCCGTGGGCTCGGATTGATCGATTCGGTGATCATTGACCAGCATTTCACTGAGCGGAATCGGGTCAGCCGGCTGGTGGCAATGGTGAGCTACAACCCGGGCCTGCTGGGAGTTGGAATCGATGAAGACACGGCCGCCCTGTTCAGTCCGGAAGGGGTGATCGAGGTGATTGGTCGTGGCTCAGTACTGATCGTTGATGGCTCGCGAATGGAATCCGACATCGAGTCCGTCAACGGCGCCACACCGCCTACAATTTCCAACGCGCTGATCCATTTTGTGGCCGAAGGTGGTCGCTACAGCCTTGACGAGCGCAACGTTGTTACTCAAGACTAGCGCAGGCACGTAAACGAAATCGATCGGCGGGGTGGCCCTGACGCCAGTACACGGCACTGGACTCCCGTATGACTCATTGGAGAGGCTGGGCGGAATACCATGCCATTGAAGATCCTCGAATCCCAGATCTATCGCGGCCCGAATGTCTGGGCTCGCGTGCCCGTTATCCGGCTCAAAGTGGATCTGGAAGACCTGGAGGAGCGCCCATCAAACACGGTCGACGGGTTTTACGATGAGCTCAACCACTACATGCCCAGTCTTTACGATCACTACTGCTCGATGGGGCGTCGTGGCGGATTCCTGGAACGCATTCAGGAAGGCACCTGGATGGGCCATATTGCCGAGCATGTTGCGCTGGAGCTCCAGACGATTGCTGGCTCGGAGGTCGGCCGTGGTCTGACCCGCTCCACCGGCGACTACGGCATCTACAACGTGGTCTACCAGTACATCCAGCCGGATCTGGGAATGGAAGCTGGCAAACTGGCCATTCGATTCGTCAACTGGCTGGTCTACAAGGACGATCCCGAGTTCAACTTCGAAGAAGAGCTCGAAGAGTTGATTCTTCTCGCCGAGCGACTCGCCTACGGACCAAGCACCAAGGCACTCGTTGAAGAAGCCGAGCGACGGGGCATTCCGGTCATCCGGCTCGATCCGAGTCGATCTCTGGTACAGATGGGCTACGGCGTCTACCAGCAACGAATCTGGGCAACCGTAACGTCTGAGACCAGCGATATCGCGGTCGACATCGCGGGAAACAAACGACTCACCAACCAGCTACTCCAGGGTGTCGGTATTCCCGTCCCGTTGGGCGGCCCGGTGCGAACCTTCGAGGAAGCGTTGAGCGTGGCGCGCCGGATCGGCTACCCCATCGTGATGAAACCGATGGATGGCAATCACGGTCGTGGTGTGCAGATCAACCTGCAGAACGACGAAGATGTCGCCAAATCCTTCCGTCTGGCTCAAGATGAGAGCCGCTCCGGATACGTGATGGTGGAATCGTTCGTCGTCGGACGTGATTACCGGATTCTCGTAGTGGGTGGTCAGATGATCGCGTGCTCCGAACGGGTTCCCGCGCATGTGATCGGGGACGGCAGCCACACCATCGCGGAATTGATCGAAATCACTAACAGCGATCCACGACGCGGTATCGGGCATGAGAAGGTACTGACCCGGATTCCGGTGAATCAGTCCGTGATCAACGTTCTGGAGCGCAACGATCAGACGCTGGAGACCGTTCCCGGGAACGGCGAGTTCGTTCAGCTTCAGTTGACTGGCAACATGTCGACGGGCGGGATCTCGCGAGATCGCACCAACGAGATTCATCCGGACAACATAGAAATCGCTGAGCAAGCCGCGAGGATTATCGGCCTGGACGTTGCCGGTATCGACATCATTGCGAAAGACATCGCCACACCGCTAAAGGATCAGGCTGGTGCTATCTGCGAGGTGAATGCCGGACCCG
>SLFF01000209.1 GCA_007124395.1 Thermomicrobiaceae bacterium
AAGTCCCGAACGCTGCAGAGCTGGCCCACTGGCTGTTGCAGTGCCTAGATCTTTCGATAGTTCTCGCTTAGTATGGCGACGATTCCGACCACCACGGCAAGCCCGATTCCGGCGACACCGATGGTGATCGGCGCTCCAACCTGGTCGACGATCCAGGATACCGGCACGCTGCCGAGCGGCATCATCGAGAACGACATCATCCCCAGACTCATTACCCGGCCGTGATACTCCGGGCCAGCATTCATGATCAGCAGCGTGTTGTTCAGCGTCATGTAGCCGGAACCAGCTCCGCCGACCACCACGATCGCAACCAGCGCCAGAATGTATGACGGGCTGAAGGCGAAGATCGCCAGACTGACTCCGAAGGTCACTCCCAGTCCGAGTTGCAGCAACCCGCGGCGCTCGACATTGCCGGCCGAGGCGATGATCAGCGAGCCGATTAATGCGCCGACCCCGTTGAGGGCCATCAACGTGCCGAGACCGGACGCGCCGACATCGAAGACATCCTCGGCGAAGACCGGCATGATCTGGACATATGGCATTCCCAGAACGATCGGCGCCAGCGCCAGCAGCAGGAGAATTCGCAGCACCGGATGGTTCTTGACGTAGCTGAGGCCGTCCTTGAGTTGATGGATGCCGGAATGCCTGCTTGGGTGGGCGGTCCCGGGTGGTACCCAGAAAAGGGCGGTGATCGCGATGGCGTACATCGAGCCCATCAGCAGGAAGACACCACCGGAGCCGATCGCCGGAATACTCATCAGCAGTCCAGCTGCGGCCGGGCCGGCGATACGGGACATACTCATCCCGGCGTTGTTGAGCGCCACCGCGTTCATCAGTGCATCACGCGGGACGACCTCAGCAATGTAGGCCTGTCTGGCGGGCATATTGAAGGCGAAGGCTGTGCCCTGGACGAGCGCCATCACCACCAGATGCCATATCTCGATGAGATCGGTCAGGATCAGGACGCCTATCAGTGTGACGGCGATTCCGATCGCAAGCTGACTGAAGAGGATGACGTTCCGCTTGCGGACCCGATCGGCCACCACCCCGCCGATGAGCGAGAGGCTGAACATCGGGATGCCCATCCCGGCGGCAATGAGGCCCAGTACGGCAGCGATTCCGGAGATGTCATAGGCGACGAACCCGATGACCACAGACCCCATCTGCAGCGCGAACATGCTTGGAAGCATGCCGAACCAGAGCACCCGGAATTCCCGATGGCTGAGAGCAGAGAACATCTGCCGCCAGCCAGCCCGGACCACGACTTGCTCGGCTGCCCGCGCGGGTTTCTGTTCTGGTGAATCGCTGTTCGACGAGATCCTGAACGCTCCATTCCCGATCGGCACCACCCACAGCGTCAGTATGGCCGGAACAGGATAGCAGAGATTCGAAGCAGTCGAACTATTCTCCGGCCTGTTCCCGGTGTCTCGCTAGATTAGAGACAGATAGGCATTTCATTGCGGGTGCGATCCGCGCGTTGATCGCGGAGGCCGGGATGCATGAAGACATCAAGTAGAATCCGTGGATCTGGGTGGCTGGTATTGCCGGGACGATGTTGATCAGTGTGATTCTGGCCTGCCTGGTGATGTTTGCCCGCACGCTGGCGTATGGCGATTCGCTCGACGATACATCATCGGATGTGCTGCTTACGGCATGGGAATCGCGAAACTCCAGGTAATGAGCGGCAGCGGTGTCGCTCCGGAATTTCGGCTTGATCAAGAAAGAGCAACCATCACTATGACTGCACACGAGAACTGGGCCGCGAGACTCATGCATCAGGAGACGTTCACTCCGGCCGAGCTGGCCGAGCTGCTCAATATGAGCGAGGCGTTCATCGCACAAGAAGTACACAAGGGTGAGCTCGAAGGCCTGAAGATCGGCAATGACATTGTGGATATCCCGCGAGATTCCGTACTGGCGTGGATGAAGCGTCGCGAGGAAGCGTCAGAGTAGAGTTTCCATAATTTCATCTGGACAAACACCCGCGCCCGGACTATTATAGACATAACGTTATTCAGCTCATCCAATTGTGGAGGCACTTGCCTCCGGTCTCTGAAAGGAGGCCAGTCATGGTTCGACTTCATCGAAAGCGAGCCGAGGAGCTGTTGCGTCAGCAATATTACCGGCCGCGGGAACTGGCAGATCTGCTTGGAACCAGTGTGGGCTTCATCAACCACGAAGTGTCCAGCAATCGGTTGAAGGCACGGAAGTTCGGTGGATCAACGATCGATATCCCTCGTGCGGCCGTGCTCGAATGGCTAGCCACACGGGAGCGAGCGAACGTCGGTCCACACTAGCGTCATCAGGTGGTCTAGTGACGCAAAAGCCCGGCGACATGAATTAGTCGCCGGGCTTTCTTATCTCGTCTGAATTCTGGTTCAGATCAGGCGTTGAGATCGCCGGTGGAACGCAGGCCCTCGCCGAGGAGCTGGTTGAAATCTCCAGCCACACAGCCCATGTAGATCTCGTCCCACAACCGGGCACCTTCGAGATGGCAGTCCCGTCGTCGGCTGAACTCCCGAAATCCCGCGCGCTGAAAGGCCCCGCGGGCGGAGTAGTTGTACTCGAACACGCTCAGCATCACGTGATGCAGGCCAAGCGCGTTGAATGCGTAATCGAGCACGAGCCGGGTCGATTCGCTGCCATAGCCTCTGCCACGGCAATCCGACTCTCCGATGATCAGCGAGAATTCAGCAACCTGATCACCGTAGTCGATCTCGGTCAGCGCGGCGCCGCCGATCGCTCGCCAGCTACCGAGTTCGTAGACGGTGAAGTAGATATCTTCACTATCGCCGAAATCTGGCGAGAACTCGAATTCGATGTCGACCGAGTCGAACGCTGCGCCGGGAAGCTCACGATCTTCGCCGTAGTAGCTCAACCAGTTCTGATACTTGTCGAGCAAATCGGCATTGAGTGGTCCCAGTGCCACGGCCTCACCGATCAGGTCTATCTGGGGACGCTCCGCAGGCCGGTTGTCAGACGTCTCCGGCGAGAACCATCGGCTCGTCCGGCTATCTCCAAGACGATCGTCAATGGATCCCGTGCGGCCTTCTGGCTTCAGGTACGGGAAGAAGGTCAACGCTGCATCCTTTCTGCTGCTCGCCCGGAGCCGACACGGTTCGTGACCCATTCGTGTTCATCATTGAACATGCGGTCTCGAACGTCCGGGCAGGCACATTCACGCGGCATGTCGATATCCGATCTCCGGATAAACCGCGCGAAGCTGAGCTATTGCGTTCAATACGCCGATTTCATCAATTCCTGTTTCAATTCCCAGCCCGTGTACGAGCTTGAGGAGTTTCTCTGTTGCCAGGTTTCCGGCTGCTCCAGGAGCAAACGGACAACCACCGAGGCCACCGGCCGCGGCATCGAACGTCGTAATGCCATGATCCAGGCCGATCATGACATTGGCGATGGCCAAGCCATCAGTATCGTGCAGGTGCAGGGCCAGCCGTTCCACGGGCATGCGCTGACAGGCCAGCTCCAGAAGTGCGTTTACCTGGAGTGGCGTAGCCCGGCCGAGCGTATCCGCCAGGGCCACTTCGTGGCAGCCGATCTCGAACAATCGCTCGGCAACTCGCACTGCGTCTTCCGGTTCAACATCGCCGGTGTATGGGCAGTTGGTTGCCGTGGACACATAGCCTCTGATCCAGACACCATCCAGCCGCGCGCGTTCCACGATGGGACGAAAGCGCGCGAATGTTTCATCGATGGTGGCGTTCACGTTGTTCTGGCTGAACGTTTCCGAGGCAGACGTGAAGAGCGCGATTGCGCGGCATCCGGCCTCACGGGCACGATCGTAACCGCGCTCGTTCGGAACCAGCACGGGGTAGCGGACATTGGCGTGGTGGGTGATGGATCGGCAGACGTCGCTTGCGTCTGCCATCGTAGGTACGGCTTTCGGGCTGACGAAGCTGGTAACTTCGACAACGGGACAGCCGGCGACAGACAAACTGTCGATAAATGCGGTTTTGTGTTCCGTGGCAACGTGGATCGGCTCGTTCTGCAAGCCATCCCGCGGGCCGACTTCGACCACGCGTACGCGCCCCGGAAGTCGCGACATTATTGGCACCCTGGTGCTCCCCTGGCCCAACCCCTGTACGTTTCAGTCCCCCTGTGTCTCAGGAACGCGCATGAGTCCCGAGACGTTCCCTAGCGTAACAGGATAGCGGCGACATGTACAGTGATTTTATGCGCGGATTTCTGCGACGAGTGCGTAACTGCACGACGCCAGACCTGCGCCTGTCGTTCGTACAGGGGTGGATATGTGACGAGGTGGCAACGGTCAGGGGTGTTCGTTCAGGGGGCGTACTCAGCTTTGCCGTTGCCACTCCAGATAGTGCCGGCCAATGTTTCCCATTTCTACGCGCCAGTTCCCGGGGTTCGATGGGGTGTAGGTCAGGCAGCGCCGTTCGAAACATTGCACCAGCACATCCTGTGGTGCTCCGCCAACTGGGACACGCATCCAGACTGGCTCAGTGATCGGTAATCCGATGATCGCATAGCGTGGAGAGAACAGCGGTCCATCGACTTCCTGGCCGCGCTCTATCACGATTCCTTCACGATCGAGGAAATCATCGAACACATCCGCGATTCCATGGCTAGTTGATGCCGCAATTTCACGTAGCTGGACATCGTGTTTGGTGAACCGCGCCCGGTGCTGGACCTCGTTTTCAGCGGTGAATGCGAGGCTGATGGCCGTGCCGGACGCCTGATGTGACGTGTCCTGAAGCGCAGCCATGTCTGCATAGGTCGGAGAGTCCGAGACAACATCTCCGGCAACGGCGACGTGGGCTGGTCCACGGTAGATGAATGCGGCATCGCCGATTTGCCGGTTGCCGGTGATCAGCTCGCGCGCGAGGTGCCCACCCGTCACATACCAGCCAGAGGTAATCAATCCGTCCGGATCGTTGATTTCCATCCGTCCCTTGTCGAAATACTGGACAAGGCGTTCCCCATCGACGGCCTCTCGATACGGTTCCGGGCGCACCCCGCTGGCTGGTTCGGGCCCCCAGAACCAGCTCCGGACATCCAGCCCAAGCTCGATCGGGCCATCAGTGCGTGTTCGCCACCATTCGAATGTCTCAGCGGCTCTGGCTGCATCGGTGGCCGGAGGTGGGATCGACCATCCGTAATCCAGCAGATCGATGGCGTCGGGATACCAGCGCTCGAATGTCGACCCGAGGAGGACGACGATCAGCGTCCGGCCGTCGCGCTCAACCAGCTGGATGAGACAGAGTCCGGCGTTGTTGGTCCAGCCAGTCTTCCCACCGAGCACGCCATCGTATTGCTTCGGAAGCTGGTTGCTGTGCTCGAAGGTAAATCCCTCGCCTCTGAACGTGGTAGCTCCGAACGGTTGCATCAATAGAGGATGGTTCATGACTTCCTTTGTCAGGAGCATGAGATCGTGGGCCGACGAGAAGTGACCTGGTTCGTCCAGTCCATGAGGGTTGCGGAAGCTGGAGTTCTGCATCCCCAGCTCCGTGGCGCGCGTGTTCATCATTTCAATGAATACGCCTCTGGCAGTATTGCTCTCATGATGGGGACTACCTCCGGCAGCTCGCGCCAGTGCGGCGGCGGCATCGTTGCCACTGCGCATCATCAGCCCGTGCAGGAGTGTGCGCACTGTATAGGTATCGCCGGGTTGCACCCATATGGACGATTCGCCGACCAGATCACCGCGAACAATGGTGATCTGCTGGTTCATCGAGAGCGTCTCAACCACCAGGAGTCCGGTCATTACCTTGGTAAGGCTCGCCATTGGGATCTGCTGGTGCGCCCCGGTGCTGTCAAGCACCGCATCGTGGGTGACATCGTAGATGATCCAGTGGGAGGCACGAATGCCAGACGCCGACACGGAGTGCGTCAACGAAGTGACGAACGATGATGCGACAAGGAAGATGGATATCAGCAGTAGTAAGGCACAACGTGTCCTGCCCATTGGCAGCCTTTGTCCCTTCATAAACGAACTGGATACGTGGATTGCTGTCTGCCCGAAGACATCTTACCGCGAAGCTGATTCGGTGCAACTGCTCTCTATAGAGAAGGAGTATGGAGAGTTACTGAAAGTCGCCTTGACACAGGCCTGCCTGGTCAGTAGTATTATTAGCCGCTGATCGAAACGAGATCGGCGCTCCGCCCGGGAGTCGACCCCAGCAAAAACGGATCGAAATGAGATCGCTGAGTTGCTGGAAGATGGTCTTGACAGAAAGCCCCGTGAGCGAGTAAGATATGTTTCCGCCGGTTGAACCGGCCCGGCCGCGAGCCGGTGAGCCACGAACGAGTGGCTCGGGTCCGAAAACGGAGACTCTTGACAAGAGGTGGCGTTTTCGGGTAAGATACTCAGGCTGACATACACGATCTCGTCGAGATCAGTAGTCACGCCAATAAATGGCAACAATGGGAGGTGTGAGCACGATCCAGAGACAGTAGCTACTACAGCTTAGTCTTCGTGCCGCCCGCCAGATACGGCGGGTTTTCTTCTCCCAGGAAACCAGCACCTTTACAATTGAAGTGTAGTTCGTACAGTCAGAGGTCCTTAACGATTCCTTTGGTTTCTGTCGGCATCTTTACGATGCTTGCAGGTACCATGTGCTCATAGAGCAACATGACCGCGATTATTCGCGGAAGAAACTTGATGGAGAGTTTGATCCTGGCTCAGGAACAACGCTGGCGGCGTGCCTAATGCATGCAAGTCGAATGGGACCCATTTCGGTGGACGACCATGGCGGACGGGTGAGTAACACGTGGAGAA
>SLFF01000182.1 GCA_007124395.1 Thermomicrobiaceae bacterium
GGCCACGCCTACGCTCGCAACCAGTCCTGGATTCGTGGAGACAAACCACGCCGGGCTGGAGCCGGTGCCGGACGGCAAAAGGTTCTCGAACTGGTCTAGGACGTATCAGAAGCGGGGCTGGCAGATTGCCAGCCCCGCCTTTTGCGTTTCCTCAACCCCGTCTGCAGCGAAAACACTGATTCGCTATGATGGATCTGAAACATTTCACTTCAATCTGCGTCGTGATATGCAGTGATCAGCATTGCCTTACCGATTCGTTCGACTCACCGCTGAACAGAAACTGACCGATTCACACGAAGCGATTGGAGCGACTCGACAGATCATGCGCAGCTACGAGACAGAACCGATCGAGCTAGATCCAGACGGCGAACCCCTGCAGGAACCTGCCAGAGGGCAGGAGAAGCGGCTCGGATTCGCGCTGCTCTCGGCACTTATTCCCGGCACCGGGCAGATTGCGGCCGGGTTCCGCTGGCGTGGGGTGATCATGATCGTGGTCAGCCTGATCCTTCTGGCTGTTGCCTTCTACTATTACCAGCAGGGATTGAGTACGGTTCTCTCCTATCTGGTGCAGCCACGGATTCTAATCGCGGTGTTCGTGCTCAATGCACTCTTTCTACTCTTCCGGATCGGATCGGTACTCGATGCGTACTGGTCGAGTCGAACCCTGAACGCTCCACCAACAACCGGCTGGAAGCAGGCTGTTGTCGGGCTGGCGCTCGTGGTGCTGCTTGCCTTTACCGCAGCTCCGCACGCGGTACTCGGTTACTACACCTATCTATCGCATGATCTGATTACCGATGTCTTTTCCACGGAGAATCTGGCTGTCGATCCCGAACCTACCCCCACCCCGGGGTCAACGGCGACACTTGGACCAACCGCCACCCCGCATCCGACACCGGAACCGGGTGAGACGCCACAACCGACGCCAACTCCGGAACCTACACCCGAACCCACCCCTGAGCCGGAGCCGACCGCGACGCCAGAACCCGCGTTTGTCGAAACTGACTGGCATTCTCGTGGCCGTCTCACCGTGTTGCTCGTCGGCACAGATGCCGGACCGGACCGATCTGGAGCCAGGGCTGATGTCATTATGGTTGCCTCGCTGAACGTCGAGACCGGGCAGTCGGTGCTGTTCAGCATTCCACGGAACTACGGCGACGTTCCGCTATCCGATTCGGTTGCTCAGGAGTTGGGCATGACGCATTTCCCGGAGATGATCAGCTCGCTCTACGGTCACGCCCAGCAATTCCCGCAACTTGCGCCGGAGAATGGTGACCCAGGTCTCTACGCGCTGGAAGGTGCGGCTGAAGAGCTGCTTGGTATCCCGATCGATTACCACGCGATGGTCGATATGGCCGGATTCGTCGACCTGGTGGATGCTTTTGGTGGCGTAACGGTCAACGTAGAAGAGCGCATGCACGTCCGGATGTCTCAGGCCGAAGGTGGCGAATGGCAGGTCTACGATATTCCGGCCGGAGAGCAGACGCTGAACGGGGAAGAAGCCCTCGTTTACAGCCGTAATCGCACCGGCAGCAGTGACTACCACCGGATGCAGCGACAACGCTGCCTGGTGGCCTCGATGGTCGACGACGCCGACATGCCGACATTGCTTCAGATCTTCCCGAACCTCGTCGATTCCATCCGAGAGAACGTCACCACTAATATCCCGATGGATATGCTGCCGGACATGGTGATGCTGCGAGATACCATCCGGATGGATCAGATCGTCTCGATCGGGTTCGTGCCGCCAGACTTCCTGGCCGGAGAATCGAGCCATGGTTACAACCTGCCAGCCTATGACCTGATTCTCGAGACGGTCCAGACGGCACTGGAAAACCCCGACCAGTACCTCGATGAAGACGACGATGATCTTGCGATCGGCGGACCGTGCTAGGTCAAACGCAGACAGAGCACGACGGGAATGGGACAAAACGCCCATTCCCGTCGCTCATCGAATGCGTACCCTTGTCGGGGAACAACGATTGACGCTCCGAACCCGGAACTCCGATGACCTATCCAGACCCATCATGCCAGCCAGCCGGCACCAGAAAACGCCTGATCTGCTCATTTCTTTCGGCGCTGATGCCCGGAGCGAGACAACTGCTCGCCGGGCGCTGGCGTCGCGGCATGGTGATCATGGGTCTGACACTCGTGGTCATCGCAGCAGCGGTGGTGATCTGGCTGCAAGGGCTGAGTGCCCTCCTGACCTGGATGGTGCAGCCAGATGTGCTGATTGGCCTGTTCATCATCAATCTGGTGGTGCTGCTCTTTCGAATCATCTCCGTGGCCGATGCCTATCTCAGTCCACCGGCTAATGTCGATCAGTCAGACACGTCGGGTTGGCGCAGTGCGCTGGTGGCGATTGCGCTGGCGCTGGTACTCACCGTCACGGCCGCGCCACATGCAGTGCTCGGATACTACACATACCTGACCCATGACACGCTCACCGAGGTGTTCTCCAGCGAGAGCCTGACGGAGTTCGAGACGGCAACGGCGCCAGTTGCACCGACGCCAACGGCTACGTCCGTCCCTACCGCCACTCCAGAGCCGACCGCAACCCCGATTCCGACTCCTGAGCCAGGCGAAACACCGGCTCCCAGTCCCACACCGGAGCCAACACCCGAACCATCGCCAACACCCCAGCCGACACCGACCCCGGAACCGGAGCCAGTTGTAGCCGGGACCGACTGGCAGGAACGGGGTCGGCTGTCGGTGCTCCTGGTGGGGTCTGATGCGGCACCGGATCGAACAGGGCGCCGCACCGACGCAATGATGGTTGGATCAATCGATCTCGAAACCGGGCAGATTGCCGTGTTCAGCATCCCGAGTAACTGCGGCGACATCCCGTTGCCGCCGGACATCGCCAGCGTAATGGGGACTGATGTTTATCCCGGCATGCTGAAGTGGCTCTACGGCGATGCGCAGGATCATCCGGAACTCGCCCCCGATGGCGGTGACCCGGGCCTCGAGGCGCTTCGTGGCGCAGTGAGCGAGATGCTCGGCATTCCGCGATCGATTACTACGCGATGGTTGACATGGCGGGATTCGTAGAGATGGTCGATGTATTCGGAGGCGTTGAGATCGACGTCGAGCAGCGCGTTCAGGTCCGGCTCCTCTCACCGATCGAGGACGTCGGCTGGCAACAGTTCGACATTCAGCCCGGAACCCGGATGCTCGACGGTGACGAAGCCCTGACCTATGCGCGATCGCGCACCGGAACCAGCGATTACGATCGCATGGCGCGCCAGCGCTGCGTGGTTCAGGCAGTAGCCCATCAGGGTGATCTGCCGCGCCTGCTTCCGCTCGTGCCGGACCTGCTGGACGTCGTCCGAACGAACGTAATCACCGACATTCCTGTGGAAATACTGCCAGAGATGGTTCCGCTGCGGGACATTGCGAAGCTGGATCAGGTCATCAGCGTCGGGTTCACACCACCAACCTATCTGGATGGTCGATCCAGTCAGGGATTCAACCTGCCGGCTTTCTCGCGGATTACCGAGACCGTGCAAACCGTGTTCGACGAGCCTGGCGCATTTCGTTACCAGTCGTCAGACACACTGATCAACTCAGATCATTGCTGATCAGCGCAGATGCGATAGAATGGAGATTCATTCGAAGAAAAACAGTCGTATCGTCGCTCGCCCAGCATCTGTGCATGTCATTGAATCCGTCCAGAGCCTGAGGAAGTCCATCATGACCCATCACATCCGCATCGCCGTTCTCCTCATTGTCAGCCTGGCCCTCCTTGCAGCCTGTGTAGAGACGCAGGAAACCGACGATAACGGCGCCGGAGCGACTGACGACCCGACGCCTACCGCTGTACCCACCGAGCCACCTGAAGATGATGACTCTCTCGATCTCGACGATATGACCTGGATGGACCGTGGTCGGCTCTCGGTTCTCCTGGCAGGCTCGGATGCGGCTGACGATCGCTCCGGTGTCCGCACCGATGTGATGATGGTGATGTCGATCGATGTCGAGAGCGGGCAGATCTCGCTCTTCGGTATCCCTCGCAACCTGGGTGATGTGCCGCTGTCAAACGATGTGGCAGAGATTCTCGGCACTGATACCTACACCGGCATGTTGAAATGGCTCTACGGCGAAGCACAAGACTATCCGGAACTTGCCCCGAATAATGAAGATCCCGGGCTGATGGCGGTCAAAGGCGCAGCCGAGGGATTGCTGGGCATCCCGATCGACCACTACGCAATGGTCGATATGCTCGGGTTCATCGAGCTCATCAACCTGTTCGGTGGCATCGAGATGGAGGTGGCCGAGCAGGTCACCGTCCGGTTGCTCTCTGCCGAAGGCGAATGGGAGCAGTTCAATATCGAGCCCGGTTTCCAGGAACTTTCAGGGGAGGAAGCCCTCGCCTACGCTCGCTCGCGGACGGGCACCAGCGACTATGCCCGGATGCGACGGCAACGTTGCCTGGTGGCGTCAACGATCGAGCAGGCAGACCTGATGACGGCGCTGCGGGTCTTCCCGGATATGGTTGAAGCAATCCGGGACAACGTGCAGACTGACATCCCGCTGGAGATCCTGCCTGATCTGGTAATGCTGCGTGACGATATGCGGCTGGACCAACTGATCGCGATCGGCTTCACCCCGCCGGACTACCACCTCGGCCCATCGAGTCAGGGTTTCAACCTGCCAGATGTGCCAGCAATTCAGGAAACCGTGCAAAACGTGATCAATGACCCGGAATCGTTCCTGGCTGACCGGGACGATGCAGACCCACTTGGTGGTCACTGCGAGCCGCAGCCATTCCAGGAGCCGGTAACCGATTTCGATACGCCTGATCCAGTCCCATTCTTGCCGACACCGACGCCGGAACCAGCACCGGACCCGACACCAGCTCCGGAACCAACACCGGCGCCAGAGCCCACGCCGGCCCCGGAGCCGACAGCAACGCCAACGCCGGAACCACAGCCCGACCCAACGGCGACTCCGGTACCGGAACCCACGGCCACGCCGCAGACCGAGCCTGACCCAACGCCGGCTCCGGAACCAACACCAGCGCCAGAGCCCACGCCTCCTCCGCCGGAGAACGATGATCAGGCAGACGACACCTGACGTCTCAACCAGCAGGCGATTTCCGAGAGCCAGGTTCCTGCCCGATCTGGGGCCCGTCCGCAGCCCGAGTAGTGATCGAACCGGACAATTCAGGCCAGAAATAACCCCATCTGCCATTGACTGCGCTGTCAACTGATGTTACTCTCAGGGGGTGGACGGGAAGCCGTCCCAGACTATCGTGTGGCCAGATTTTCGCGAATCTTGATGAATGCCACACTTCGGCCTCGTGAAAGGGTCTACGTTGGACGCGGGTAGTTCTAGTAGCAACTCAGGCAGTACCAACGGCTGACCGGGCCTCCTCATTAGCGTGAGCACCAACCCCCGGTTCGGCCGGGGGTTTCTCTTGTCCAGTTACTCAGGACATCAGTACACGATGTACGAGAGAAGAAAGGTGTGTCATGCAGACTCCAATCCGATACACAGTTGTCAACCACGGGGGCCAGCCAGTAATCCGGGCTGTGCCAGTACCGCGTCGGTCAGTTCGACCGGCCGGCCCTGCTGCTGCACGCCAGCAGCAGGAGCGACAGGTGGATCAGGAACGCCACCCTCTGCTGAACCGTATCCGCCGTCTCGGTTTCCGGGTATAGGATCAGGATCAGCTCACAGGATCGACTGATGAAGGCAAAAAACAAACCTCTTTAGCCCCCGCTGGACGATCATGGATCGGCCCGGGGGCTTTCGGTTTCCAGGATCTATTCCGGCTGTCGCAGCGCCCGATTCAGATCACCCAGCGAGACTCGCTGTGCGCCAGATTCGTCGAAATTCTCCGGATCCAGCCAGCGTCTGAACTGTTCATGGATCAGTGGCCACTCATAATCGAGAATCGAATAGTAGGCCGTATCCCGATTGCTCCCCTTCGGGATCTGATGCTGGTAGAGCACGCCCTCGAAGGCAAACCCCAGTCGGAGTGCAGCGTTCCGTGACGGCTGGTTCAGGGCGTTGCACTTCCACTGCAGGCGGCGATACTTCAGCTCATCCATTGCATACGTCATCATCAGGTAGAGCGCTTCGGTGGCGGCACGGGTTCGCTGCAGCTCCGGACCAAACCAGATGTGGCCGATCTCGATCCCGCCCACCTTCGGCTGGATATCCATCAGACTGACAACACCCAGAAATCGCCCCTGCTCCCGATCAGCGATCGCGAACCAGATCGGGTCGGCCGATGCCGCGCAATCCCGCACCCAGGACGCGAACGCCGCCTTCGAGGGAAACGGACCATACGGCAGGTATGTCCAGACATCATCCGAGCCGTCGACTTCGTGGCCAGCGTGATAGAGCTCATCGACATGTCTGCGGGGATCGATCGGCTCCAGCCGGGTATATTGACCATCCAGCGGCACACGTGCCGGCCACAACGCGGGTGGCAGGGGATCCACGGGGGCACCGGAAAGCTGGCGTTCCGGTAGACGCTGCGGGCTCTGCGACATGTCTACTCCTCGATCCTGATGAGCGTTTGCGCGTAATTGTCCGATACTCAGTGTGGGGCCGGAGCCGGGCAGGATCAACGCCCAATTGCCCGAAAATGGTCCAGTCCAGCGATAGATGTCGAACCGGCGCCCGGCACTTCGTCATTCAGACAGCAGGCAACGGTTGATTCGTTTTCAGGAAAGGACCCGAGATGCGGTATCTTCTGATGATCTACGGCAATGACGA
>SLFF01000186.1 GCA_007124395.1 Thermomicrobiaceae bacterium
CATTTCCCATGGCGGCTTGGGCCACTGATTCTCAGCCTACACCCGTTCCGCCGATGAACGAAACATACAAGGGTTGGGGTGAGGGCCGTTGGTTGCACCATCCCACAGATCAGGCCTGCTCCCATCCCGCCAACATGTCTGTGTGATCAATGTACCCGAATCGCGGTATGCTGAGGAGTACGATGAATTTTGCCGATCACTGAACCAGAAGGGGACCAGATGAGCGATGTGAAGACTCCACCGGTCGGAGAAAAAGCTCCGGATTTCAACCTGCCGGGCACCGGCGGAAAGACCTACAAGCTCGATCAGTACACCGGCAAGCAAAACGTGGTGCTGTACTTCTACCCGAAGGACGACACACCTGGTTGCACGAAAGAAGCGTGCGCGTTCCGTGATCTCAGCAAACGATTTTCCAATGAAGGTGCTGTGGTTCTCGGTGTGAGTGGCGACGATGTGGCTTCAAAGGAAGCGTTCGCTGAAAAGTACGGGCTCTCGTTCCCGCTGCTTGCCGACGAGGATTTCGACGTCAGCACCCGCTATGGCGCCTACAAAGAGCGCGAACGCGACGGCAAGAAGTTCATGGGGATCGAGCGGACAACGTTCCTCATCGACAAAGACGGGGTACTCCGAAAGATCTACCCGAACGTCAACGTTGAAGGACACTCCGAAGAAGTCCTGAACGACATCAAGAGCCTCTAGCCAACCGTCGACTGGTTATCCGGGCGGGCAGAAACTCCGCCCGGATCGCAGCCAACGGTTTTCCTCAACTGTCGGTTCTGAGCATGCGAATCGATGCGGTAATCAGCCAGACGACCCACATGCCGAATCCGGCGAATCCCAAGAACAGCGCCGGTCCCCCATCGATAACGTTGAATGCGAATGCCCCACCGGAGAGCAGCAGGACACCGCCCAGCATCCCCAACTTCGCGGTCCAACCAGGAACTACCGGCGTTGCCAGAGCACCCAGAGAAAGCGCGAGAAGCGTCACGCCCAGCGCGACCATCGACATCGCGAAGGACGCGGAGTGCATCGCCCAGAGCATTCCAAGAACTGCCTGGTTCGTCTCCAGTTCGCTTATCCGCGTGACCAGCACGGCCTGCATGGAAGCTCCGGTTGCGAAGAGCGCCATCAGTGCGATCCCGGCCGCATAGGCGACGCGACCCCAGACCGCCGAGGCAGCCGACTCCTGCAGGCGCGCGGTAACCACTGAGAGGAATGTCAGGAGAAATATGGCATTGATCGCAATCCACCCCGTGGCGATCATCACCCGCCCGCCCTGATCGGAGTAGAAGCGGGCGACCTCGTCCAGCGGTGCCCCCGGTAGCGGTGACCCCGCCATCAACACCCCGTTCTGCAGGATGACACCGGCAGCAAACCCGAGCCCCGCAATTCCACAAATAAGTCCCTGTGTCAGGCCACGCGATTGTGCTGCGGCCATCCCTGCCGTTGCCATGGTATGCTCCCTCCCGGATAAATGTTGATTGACTTCAATCACTATAGCAGCACTATAATGATTTTGAAAGAGGCTTATCTGAATGGAGTTCGAGGCCAATTCGGGCGCGCGCGGCCCGTATGAGTCACCTATCCGCCGTGAGCAAGCCGAGATGACTCGACAGCGCATCACTGATGCGGCGCGGACACTCTTTCTGAAACGAGGCTATGCCCGGACCAGTCTGAAGCAGGTTGCCGCTGAAGCCGGGGTTTCTGATCAGACCATTTATGCCGTTTTCCGGAAGAAATCCGGACTACTTCAGGCGATCATGGACGAGATGGATCTCGCTGCCGGGGTTGAGCAATCCATGGCCGACATAGGCGCGGCTCATGGTGATCCAGAACGCCAGCTCGTCCACTTCGTTGCATACGACCGTCGCTTGTTCGAGCGAGAGGGCGACAACCTGTTGATCATGCGGAATGCAGGTTCCTCAGAGCCCGAGCTGGCCGAAACGTTGCGCACCGGCCGTGAGCGGGGTCGCCAGGTGCATCTCCGGATCTTTGCCATCTGGGAGTCGGACGGGCACCTCGTCGAGTCGCTGAATGCCGAGACCGCTGCCGATCTGTACCACGCTGTCTCCAGTATGGATTCGTTCGACTATCTGGTTCATGAGCGCGGCTGGACGGCAGACGAATGGGAGCAGGAGACATTCCGAGTGCTGTGCGGCGCATTGCTGAGAAGCGCCAAAGAGCGCTAGACGACCTCCCGGTGACGATGGCGCCTTCAGAGTGTGCTCCGTCGCCCGTTCCCCTCACCTGCGGCATACTTGGGCCGCGTTACGGAGCGTAACGTCGGCACGTATCTAGCGGACCCGGGTATGACCACCGCGAGCCAGGCACAATCCACCCAACAGGGACGTATCTCCATTCAGCGCTACGCCATCACTGCGCATTATGTCGCGCTGGCGGTGATCCTGCTGGTTGGCGCATTTCTTCGATTGACGGCGCTCAACCGGCAGAGCCTCTGGTTCGATGAGGCCGATGTGGTCATCCGTGCCCAGCAGCCGCTGAGCGAGGTGATGCGTACCTTCATCGCCCCTGGCGAGAATGGTCCGATCTACAATCTGATGCTGGCGCTCTGGATTCAGGTGGCCGGAATCTCGGAGATCGCGGTGCGATTGCCATCGGCCGTCTTCGGGGTGCTGGCCTTGCCGCTGATCTACCTGCTGGCGCGTCGGATCGCCGGGTCGACTCCGGCCCTGATCGCCACCGGCCTTCTGGCGATGTCGCCGTACCACATCTGGTATTCGCAGGAAGCCAAGATGTACACGATGGTGGTGGCGCTGGCGCTGGCATCCACCTGGGCACTGGTGATGGCGCTGGAGCGAAACGAACGCTGGTGGTGGATTGGCTACGCGGCGGTCACCACGCTGATGTTCTACACCCATGTGGCAACGATTCTCGTCTTAGGGGCTCAGTTCCTCTATGCGGTGGCGACCTGGCGCAACTGGCCGGAGCGGCAGCGCTCCTGGGCGATCGCGATCGCTGTGCTGACCCTCCCTTATGTCCCGATCGCGATCTGGGCCACCCGTGTCATCAGTGGTGGAGCCGACACCTGGCATCCGGCGGTCACCTTGTCTGCTGCGCTGGAGACCTTCGCCATCAAATTCGCGGTCGACCGCTACGATGATGACATTCGGCTCTGGGCATCGATTCTCTACGCCGTTCTGGCGGTCGCAGGTATTGCCGGGCTGGCCTACTGGCGTCGGCAGGAGCGTTGGTGGTTGCTGATCTCACTCCTCGTCGTCGTGCCGATCATCGGCCTTTGGCTCGTCTCGCTCCAGCAATCGGTATTTTCCGACCGCTACGGCATCGTCGCGCTCCCCTTCTATCTGATTCTGGTGGCGACGGCGCTCGGCTGGCTGCTGCGCCGGCGGTACGCCTGGGCGCTGGCCGTTCTGGCGATGGTGATGCTGGTCAGTTTTGCGTGGGCACCGATCCGGGATGTCAATCGGACTGAATCTGCCGAGAAAGAGGACTGGCGCTCGGCCTACGCCTGGGTGGCGGATCGTCATCAGCCCGGCGATGCGCTGGTGGTTATGCCGGGCTATCTGATTACCACCTGGGACTACCACCAGCAGCGGGATCCTCGACTGCAGGATCTGCACGGCTTTGCCATGGGCAGTTTCACCATCGACTGGTTCGATGAATCCGACATGATGCACATCATGTACGAGGAAGCCGAAGGCTCCGAACGCATCTGGCTGGTAGAGTCACCCGATCGTGCGCTGGCCGATGATCCGGATCTGCACCTGGCGTCACGGCTCCAGGACGAGGGACAGGCCGTTGACGAGCACGAGGTAAACGGTGTCCGGGTAACGCTCTATGAACTCGATGAACCACTCTCGAGATGGTGATCTGATGACTGAGGCTGACTGGATCGAACAACTTGAGACGACACCGTGCCCGCTGTGTAGCTCAGGGAGACACGATCAGCTGTTCGTGGCTCGTGATCGGCTGGTTGGATTGCCCGGCGAGTTTCCGGTGGTTCGCTGTCGAGAATGCAGCTTCGTCTTCCTCAACCCCAGACCCTCAGAAGACGCACTCCCGAACTGGTATCCCGATGTTTACTACCCCGTTGGCGGTGGTGCGGAGACGCCGGAAGCGATCGCCGTGGCCCGGGGGCTCCTCTCCCGGGTGGAGACAATTCACTCGGGGCGATCGCAATCGATTCTCGATGTTGGCTGCGGAACCGGGCTGTTTCTGAAATTCGCCAGAGATGCCGGACACCAGGTGCAGGGAGTCGAGCTCAGCCAGTCGGCGGTGAACTACGGTCGTAACGTGTACGGACTGTCAATCGAGACCGGCGGCGTCGAATCCGTTTCATTGCCGGAATCGTCCCTTGATGTGATCACCATGTGGCATGTCCTGGAGCATTTGCCCGATCCCGTGGCGACGCTCGAACGGATTGCCCGTTTGCTGAAGCCGGGCGGGGTGTTGCTTTTCGGGGTGCCGAATATCGAGAGTCTCGAAGCGAAACTGTTCGGGCGGCGCTGGTTCAGTCTGGATGCTCCCCGGCACCTGGGACACTTCAGCCCGGAGACGGCGCGCCGGGCCGTGGGATCAGCCGGAATGACGATCGAGCGCATCGATCACTCGGCAGGGACCGCCGGACTTGTCTACAGCCTGATGGGAGACCTGACCGGCGTATCGCTCAAGCTGCGGGGTCGGCAATTTCGGAACTCAAGCTATCATCGACTGGCTGGATTGATTGGCGTCCCTGCCAGAGCGGTTTGCACGGTTGCTGCCAGGTTCGGGCGGGGTGGCGCGATCGAGGTATTCGCCCGGAAAACAGCACCTTAAACAACAAACAGCCCGCTCGTTCAAGCGGGCCGTTGCGTCATTCGTGTCCTGTTGATCTTCGCGGTTCCATCTTGCTCAGTTCGAAGACGATCGCGTGAGCTACGGTACACGGTAGACGAAGCTGGTTGATCTAGACACCATCAGCAGGGCGCACGTTGATCGCGCGCTGTCGGTCCGGGTTACGCGGGTCTGGCTCCTGATCGAAGCTGACTTCCTGACCTTCGCGCAACTGCTCGAACTCGATGTCGACGACAGCAGAGCGGTGGAAAAAGACATCGTTGCCTCGTTCGCCGCCCGGGGCAATGAAGCCAAAGCCCTTGTCGTCACGGATGGTGATAATCGTACCTGTAGCCATGGGTGTCCCACGTCCTTCCATGCATCCTCGCCTTACTTGCGAGGTCGTTTCACGCTACCTTGTGTAGCGATTTCGAAAAGCATATCACGCCAGATTCGGGCCACGCATGTCGTTTTTTGCAACACCCCTACTATTTGTTCGCCCTATTCAAGTCGTACGCTGCTTAATCCCTGAGCAGCTTATGTCGCTCAGAGATACGCACCGTCAGGAGTTTCGTACCGGCGAACGGCGTGGTGCGGAATGCGCCTTGCTGGAGGCGGACAACTGATAGCATTGAGTTCAGATTTCACAACCGATGTCACAGCGTGACCCTGCTAACACGTCTCTGGCGACGACTTCGGGGCTAGATTGGAATGCCATGATGATCATGTCGGGACTCATTCCGAAAGGCGTCTGGAACCATATCGAAACGCGCGAGAAACTGCGTAACAGGAATCGGCAGACGCCGGTGGCCGATGAGCGACCAATATCGCAGCAGTCATCACCGCCAGACTCAAGCCTCCCGACACCGGCTCGGCGTGGCCGTCTCGGGCAGTTCATTGCTCGTCTGTTTGGTCGCTAGTGATACATCGTTTCGCGAGTGATTCGATCGGCTGGCAAACCGCTGTGCTGCATATTCAGCGTGGTAGTACAGGAATTGCGTTTCCATGGTGAGGACGCTAGCTTGATCACTCGACAGTCAGATGGGGCAAGATGACAGACGATCCCAATGGAGAACACCAGCCGAGGCGTCGGACGTCCGTCGATATGACCGAACGCCAGAAGCAGCGGGAGTCCGGACAGCTCGAAGAGTCTCAGCAACAGGATCCTGATCAGCCACCGCGTGATCAGGATTTGCTGGAAGCCATCGGCAGTGAGTTCGAGCGGACGATTGAATCAGGTGATCCGTGGGAGTCGTTCACCCGCAACACGAGGCGGCTCTGGCGCGGGCTGCTTGGCTGAACAATGGCGTTCGATGTAGGGGACGACTGCCCTCACCCCGACCCTCTCCCAATACTGGGAGAGGGAGAATGTCTTGTGAGTAAACCGCTTCGTCTCAACGTTCCCACGACACTCCAATCGGAAGCAAGCACATCAACCCGTGAAGCCGTCATCCTGAGCTTGTCGAAGGACCTGAGATGTCCCGACACGGTCCCCTTCCGGGCACCCGTATACGCATCGGACGTCAGGGATCTCTCGACAAGCTCGGAATGACACAGGTGTCGAGACTGGGCGGTTACCCCTCCAGCGCCGGACCGGACTCGTAGACATCCTTTTTGAGAACGCAGACAAACGGCAGGTTACGATACAGCTCCCGGTAGTCCAGCCCGTAGCCAACCACGAACTCGTTGGGGATTTCGAATCCGATGTACCGAACGTTGACCGGCGCCAGTCGCCGATCGGCCTTGTCCAGCAAGGCACAAACCCGGAGGCTCGCCGGTTTTCGCTCCCTCAGGCGCTCCAGCAGAAAATCCATCGTTACACCGGTGTTGACGATGTCTTCCACCAGCAGAACATGCTGTCCTTCAATGTCCAGATCGAGGTCCTTATCGATCTGCACACCGTCATCCACGGCCCGGGTCAGC
>SLFF01000410.1 GCA_007124395.1 Thermomicrobiaceae bacterium
ATCGAGCCTGCGAGACGGTGGGTGTCGATGAGGGGCGCATCGGCGTGCTGGGCGGCTCTTACGGTGGAATTCTCACCAACTGGCTGCTCGGGCACACGGACAGATTCCGGACCGCGATCACCATGCGGTCATGCACGAACTATGTCTCGATGTACGGCACCGACGACATCAGCTTCAACTCGAATGTCTATACCTTCGGGGTCGACTATTTCGACGATCCAGAGCTCTACTGGCGACTGTCACCGATCACCTATGTGGAGCAGATGACCGCTCCGTTGCTGATCCTGCACAGCGAGGAAGACTATCGCTGCCCGATCGAGCAGGCCGAGCAGCTATTCATCTCGCTAAAGCGGCTCGGGCGAACGGTGGAGTTCGTGCGGTTTCCGAACGAGAGTCATGGACTCTCCAGAACCGGATCGCCCAGACGTCGAATAGAGCGACTGAAGAAGATCACCGAATGGTTCGGGCGCTGGCTCTAGACTGCCAGCGCCCGGGCGAAACTCAGTAGATTGCGCAGCGGCGTCACCTCAATTGGGTGGCGCTTCGTCATAGCGCCAGGCGTAGTAGTGACGTCCCACGTTGCCCATCTCCAGTTGCCAGTCCGGGTCATTGCTCGGTGTGAACGTGAGCAATCGCCGCTGGAATGCCTGAACCAGTACCCAGGTCGGCTCACTGTCCACGTTCGTGTACACCCAGTAGGGGTCGGTTATCGGATGGCCGACTGCGTACATCCAGTCGTAGTGGCCCGCGGTGGAGATCGAGTCCCAGAAGACATCGGCGACGTTGAAGCCAGTCTGATCATGGTAGTAGCCATACGTCACACCGGACGGGACATCACCATCATCGTGCAGTTCCCCGTTTGCCGTCAGCCAGCTGATGACAGGCTGTCCGGTGCGGGCTGGTTCCTGATGGCCGCTGTTCATCGCCGAATGCTGACGAAGGCTCGCATAGGTCGGCGCTGATGAGTTGTTTGAAAGGTTGTCTCCGGCCAGGGCGATCTGTGCCGGCTCGTGCTGAATGAAGTCGTTGTCTCCAACCTGGATAACACCCCGGATCATGTCGCGTACCAGCAGGCCGTTGGTGACATACCAGGCGGAATCTGGATCAGCCGACGGGTCGTTGATCTCCATCCGACTCTTGTCGAAGTAAGCGACCTGACGCTCTTCACCGGGGGCGTCATAGTAGGTCTCTGTTCCGTTCAGGAACGTATCGGGTCCCCAGAGCCAGGATCGGTCGATCATATCCATCGCCACTGGCCCGTCGGCGTTTGCCCACGTTCTCTGGAACGGTTCATCGGTTGATTTGAGACGCGCGGGAATCTCGATCTCGGGTTCCGGGGTTGCCGTCGGCTCCGGAGGTGCTGACGGGGGCGGAGATGAGCCACCATCGAGAGTCGGACGTGAGGTGTTGGATGAACCGGTGGTGAAACTCCAGGTATGCGTCGAGCGATCACCATCGGCCGTTGCTTCTACCTCCACCTGATAGGTGGTGTTGGCTTGAAGTGGATCGGTTGCCAGGATCATCATGGTGTTGCGACTCAGCCAGCCATCGCCAACGCCGGTGAGTGCCGAAACCTCACTGCCGTTGGCACTGAGCGTCGCCGAGTGGAACTGCACCGACCCGCCACCGTGATACTTCATCGTGATCGGATAGCCGACTGGATACGGTACATTGCTGAATGGGCTGGGGGCCGAACCCAGGTAGGAATGGCCGACGTTCGCCAGGCCATCGACCGGCCATGCCTGCCAGGCCGGTTCTGCGGTCTGGGAGAAGTTGCGGGTGCCGATCTTGATCGTTTCCATACCGTCCACGACACCAAATCCGATATCGGTGTAGCGTGGATCGATCAGGGTCAACCGGTGATTGATGGTGGCGATCGACCAGTCGACCGTGGAGACCATCGAGCCACTCAGGCCCACATTTTCGTTGATCGATCCTTCGTAGCCGAAGTATGCGGCACGATCTCTCATCGTTGCCCCGGTGAAGCCTGGGGCCCCGGGTGTCTGATTGTGCAGTCCCGGCATGTTGCCGCCGTTGCGGGCATAGTAGTCAGCATGTGACTGTGCCGCTGCCATCAGTGCGGAATCCATTTGCAGAGGGCCGACGCCCATCCAGGCACGGTAGGTGTTGATGCGATCGAGAGATTCCTGAAACTCTGCCTGGTTAGCCTGTGCATCGGAGGCAGGGGCTACCCACAGGTAGGCGGAGACGAGAAGTGCCGCAACGATACCGAACTGGATCAGGATGCCGAGCGGACTTCGCAATCGTGCCGTGATAACTGCTCGATTCATTCGATCGGTACTCCCTGTCGCACTGTTCCCGCGCATAGCTGGGATGAATTGATATAGACGATTCTTGCGCCGGAACTCCCCAATAGACTATTCTCCCGGAACGATGTCTCGCTCTGATACTCCGTTCGAGAATAGGTGAGATACCTGATTCAGGCAGAGACCCAATCGTCCTGAAACGGGATAGTATCTTCTGAACCTGAATCAGGGCTTAAACGCGCCTGATCGAATTCACGTTATACGCATACGATGAGTTGGTCGAACCGGTCCTGCGCAGTGGGGGGAAGACTCGATGACCGCGGTACTTATTCTGCTTGCGATCCTTGTCGCCGTAGTTCTGGCGATCTGGATTACACTGGGTCTAATCAGTCTGGTGTTCACGCTGATCATTGCTGGTATCGTCGGATTCATAGCTGATCAGATCGTTCCCGGGAAATTGCCGTACGGGTTGCTCGGTGCCGTTGTCGCGGGCCTGGTAGGTAGCTGGCTCGGCGGCTGGATACTGGGCGGCTTCGGGCCATCGCTGGGTGGAATCGCGATCATACCGGCGCTAATCGGCGCAATCGTCCTGTCATTCCTGGTGGAGTTCTTCTGGGTTCAGTCCCGGGGACGCAAGCTCTAGGCGCCGGGTTGCCGGGCTTCGTTGACGTTGTTACGACAAGTTGGTAACGTATCGGCTGGACAATTCGAGAAATGGCGTTAGACGGAACCAGGTGCGCGTTGGCCCCGCTCAGCGACTCCGGGGCAGGTGGAAGCCGGAGGCAATCGGACCGATGTGGCAGATCATTCCGGAGCCGTTGTCAGAAATGATGACTCGTTCATCAGAGTAGAGACGACCGGGAGCCGCCCGATACCGCGGCCGGGACAGTTCTGACCATGATTCATTCCGGATGACACTGTCCCAGGAGTGAGCCTGTTTACAGGCTAACTGAGGTGGTACCGCGGGTAACCCCGTCCTCTTTATCGAGGGCGGGGTATTTGTTTGTCTGCATATTCTGAAGCAACGCGGGCGCACACGGGGTGCGCCCCTACCGAGAAGATTGAATGCCGGTAGGGGAGGACCCTGTGTCCTCCCGGTTTCGAGCTAGTGAAGGCACGCGTTTCAACAGCGAGGAGATTCTGAGAAATGTTCAAGTCCGTATCGTCCAGGGTCGATTTTCCGGTCGAAGAACGCAAGACGCTCGATTGGTGGTATCGAGAGGGGATCGTCGATAAGTACCTGACCCGGAACGACGACTCCGATAAGAAGTGGTCGTTCATCGACGGGCCGATCACCGCCAACAATCCGATGGGAGTCCACCACGCCTGGGGTCGGGCCTACAAGGACTTTTACCAGCGCTACCACACCATGCTCGGATTCAAGCAGCGCTATCAGAACGGCTTCGATTGTCAGGGTCTCTGGGTCGAGGTCGAGGTCGAGAAAGAGCTTGGCTTCAACTCCAAGCAGGATATCGAGAACTACGGTATCGATGAGTTCGTTCAGCGCTGTAAAGAGCGGGTCTATAAGTACGCTCACATCCAGACCGAGCAGACCAAGCGCCTGGGCAACTTCATGGACTGGGACAACTCCTACTTCACGATGTCCGACGAGAACAACTACACCATCTGGCACTTTCTGAAGGTCTGCCACGAACGCGACTTGATCTATCGGGGTGAAGACGTCATGCCCTGGTGTCCTCGTTGTGAAACCGGTATCTCCGAGATGGAGGCGACTGAGGGCTACCAGGATCTGGTTCACCGCAGCGTTTATCTGCTGTTTCCGCTGGTGGACCGCGAGAATGAGCACCTGATGGTCTGGACCACGACTCCCTGGACGCTCGCTGCTAACGTCGCCGCGGCCGTTCATCCGGATCTCGACTACGTAAAGGTGCAACAGGACGAGAAGATCATCTATGTTGCCAAAGAAGCTGCCCAGACGGCGATTCGTGGCGATCATGAGGTCCTTAGCGAGATCAAGGGCAAGGAGATGCTCGGCTGGGCCTATCAGGGACCATTCGACGAACTTCCCGCCGAGCAGTCGGTGACGCACAAGGTGATTTCCTGGGATGAGGTCTCCGCCGCTGAGGGTACTGGCATCGTTCACATTGCGCCGGGCGCCGGTCGTGAGGACTTTGGCCTGTCGAAAGAGCACGGGCTGGATATCGTTGCTCCACTGAATGAGAATGGCACCTACCGGGACGGCTTCGACTGGCTCACCGGACAGTATGTCCATGATGTCGCCAAGCCAATCATCCGCAGCCTTCGAGACAAAGGCATCCTCTACCACGATTACGATTACAAGCATCGCTACCCCACCTGCTGGCGCTGCAAGACCGATCTGGTCTTTCGCCTGGTGGAGGAGTGGTTCATTGCCGTCGATCCGTGGCGGGAGCAGATCCAGGATTCCGCACGCCAGGTCCAGTGGATCCCGGAGTTCGGGCTCGATCGTGAGCTGGACTGGCTCCGCAACATGGACGACTGGATGATCTCCAAGAAGCGCTACTGGGGTCTGGCGTTGCCGATCTGGGTCTGCGATTCCTGCGAGCACTTCGACGTGGTTGGCAGCGAGACCGAGCTACAGGAACGGGCAATCGAGGGCTGGGACGAATTCTCCGGTCATTCACCACACCGGCCGTGGGTCGATAAGGTGAAGATCGCCTGTTCGAAATGTGGCGACAAAGCATCCCGGATTCCTGATGTCGGGAACCCGTGGCTCGATGCCGGTGTGGTGCCGTTCTCCACGCTCGAATACCGGCACGACCGCGAGTACTGGGAAGAGTGGTATCCGGCTGATTTCATCACCGAGTCCTTCCCCGGTCAGTTCCGTAACTGGTTCTACTCCATGCTCGCTCAGGGCACCGTTCTGGAAGGCAATTCACCGTTCAAGACGGTCCTCGGCTTCGCCCTCATGCGGGACGAAAAAGGCCAGGAGATGCACAAGAGTAAGGGCAACTCGATCGAGTTCAACGAGGGCGCCGATATCATGGGTGTCGACGTCATGCGCTGGCTCTATCTGAAGCACAACCCGGCGGCGAACCTGAACTTCGGCTACAAGCTGGGTGATGAAGTCCGCCGCCAGTTCCTGCTTCCGCTCTGGAACTCTTACGCCTTCTTTGCCAACTACGCCGCGCTGGACGGGTTCGATCCGAATGAGCACGATATCCCGATCGAGCAGCGCACGCAGATCGACCGCTGGATCATCTCCCGACTGCAGGAAGTGATTCGGACAGTCCGCGAGCGCATCTCCGCCTACGATTCGCTCGGTGCAGCCCGGACGATCGAGAATTTCGTGGTCGATGAACTGTCACAGTGGTACATCCGTCGCAACCGTCGTCGTTTCTGGAAGACCGAGAGCGATCAGGACAAGATTGCGGCCTATCTGACACTGCACGAAGTGCTGGTGGATACCACGAAGATGCTTGCGCCGTTCATGCCGTATGTCACCGAGACGATGTACGAGAACCTGGTCCGCACTGTGAATCCGAACGCACCGCTCTCGGTTCATCTGGATGACTATCCGATGGTCGATGAGTCGAAGATCGATGCCGAACTTACCCGGGACATGTCCGCCCTGATCAACGTCGTCGGACTCGGTCGTGCCGCCCGGAGCAAGGCCAACGTCAAGGTTCGGCAGCCACTCGGACGCGTGCTGGCCGGTGTTCGCCAGGGTTCCGCGCTGGAGGCGGTCGATCGAATGCAGGCGCAACTCCTGGAAGAGCTCAACGTCAAGGCGTTCGAGATCATCGAAAATCCGGATGAGTACGTCAGCTACAGTGTTCGGCCCAACTTCGAAGTGCTTGGCCCGAAGTACGGCAGCCAGGTCAATGCAGTTCGCGCCGAGATCATGAAGCTCGATCCGTCCCGACTGGCGCAACTCAAGCGCACCGGTCGTCCGGCGGAGATCACCGTCGATGGTGAAACCGTCGAACTGATGGCCGATGAATACCTGGTTGACGTCACCGATCGCGAAGGCTTCAGTGTTGTCGAGGATCGGGACTACATCGTGGCGCTCGACCTGGAAATCACCCCTGAGCTGGAGCGCGAAGGTATGGCTCGGGACTTTGTTCGTGGCGTACAGGATGCTCGCAAGCGGGCCGAGCTGCAGATCGAGGACACGATCAACACCGTGTATCACGCTGAAGGCGATCTGGCGCAGGCGATTGCCGAGCATGCCGACTACATCAAGGCGGAAACACTGTCTGAAGAGCTCACCGCAGGATCTCCGGATGACTCCAGTGGGTTCGTCGATGAAGTCAAAGTCGGCAAGCTGAAGGTGAACGTCGGGATCACCCGCGTTGGCACGCTGGCAAAGGCCAGCGGAGGTGAGTAATCCGGACGAGGAGCGCTCGACAGCTGGTCGATGGTTCAATGCTGCGAAGAAAGGTGTGGCGGCCGCTCGTCGCCGTCACGCCGTCG
>SLFF01000178.1 GCA_007124395.1 Thermomicrobiaceae bacterium
CAGGTAACCAGAGCATTCATTACAGGTCACGACGCGCCGGCTCTCTCGTTCTCCTTCAGCGGCCATATACGCCAGCTGTTCGTGATCATCGTTATTGCAGAAGATGCAGTACTGGTGCCGGGAGGGCCACTCGCTGAAGCAGCGCCCGCAGCGCAGAAAGATGGACTTTTCCAGGCCGCGTTGTTCAGCGATCGTCGGCCATGAGCCGCACAGTGGGCAATAGTTGGAGCGCCACTCATTCGTGGAGAAGTTGTCGTGCCAGGACGCCTGCAGGGCGTGCATCTGCGGCAGAATCGCGCAGCTGCCGACCGACATCAGAAGAGCCGGAGAGAGCGACGGATCATCGACGAGGCGATCGAGCGCTTCGAGATCCCACTCGATGACTGCCCGGGCGAATTCCGAGAGATCGATGGCCCGGATCGTGTCCGGTAATTCGGGCCACTGCTGAGGCAGCCCTGCGGTCTCGATCATTTGTAGAAGGAGTCGTTGAAACGTCGGAATATCGAGGTTGATCACCTGCTCATGCAGAGCCGGGATCTCTCCGACTGGTTTGCCGAGGGTCAGGCCGTCATTGGATCCAGTCCAGGTCTGATCCTCGAAGGATGCGAGCCCGTCACGATAGAGGAGTGCGAGCAGGGCGATGTCTGGTTCATCATGGGCGAGTTGCTCAAGACTCGTCATCGTCTGCTCGTGCATCCCGGCTCCTTTCGATCCCCTCTCCCATGAGCGGGGTTTCGTAGTAGATGCGGGTCATCGCGTCATCTTCGCCATGCATGTTCATCGAATCGCTCAGATTGCGAATATCTCCGCCAGTGTCTCCACCTCGCTCACGCTGGCCCTCTGGTGCGCAGGCGACGAGTGCCAGGAGAATCCCGGACGCCAGCAGTGCGCAGATAAATCGTTTACTCGATCTCATGTTGCGGTCCCATCACCACAGCGTAACGGAAAAGGAACCCACTGATCAATACCAGCGTAGCCCCGGTCCCCAATCGGACCTGATCCGATGTGCTGAGCTTGAAATACAGCAACGGCAGTGCCGCCAGCGCCATGATGATGGCCAGCGTAAAGGCAAGGATCGTTCGGGCGCTGGTCACGAAGTGTGAAATCGCGCCTCCGAGGCTGATTGCCAGCACAATGAACAACAGGAGCTGCCAGATCACTGACAGGGTGCTGAATCGGGTCAACCCTTCCACTTCATCGGGTGGTGTCAGCTTGCGTATGCTGTCGATCAGCAGCAGCGCCGCCGCACCAGTGGCCACCGAAACACCGACGAAGAATGGAGCGATGAACACGGTGTCTTCCCAGCCTGCGACGGCGGTTACACTGAGTAGCGCACCAGAATATCCAGCAACAAAGAGCGCCGCGATGATTGAGGGGATTGCGAAGAATATTCCGTAGCGGCCGCCATGCAGCGTGCTGTTCTGATTCCATGGACCGAGACTCAGATAGCCACGCGATACTAGTGCATCGACAAACGAGATGGTGGCAAATGCCGAGAAGATCATCAGCCCCCACGACCCGATCGAGATCGGAGACCACCACTTCAGTATGGGCAAGGGGATGTTTTCTGACTGAATCACCATGTGCCAGAATCGCTCTGATCGCTCGAGTTTGTAGACGAGCAACGCCGTTGCGACGAGAACCAGCGGCAGCGTGATCAGGTGAGCTACCCGGGCGATCGGCGAACGACCCCGGCCGTAGAGCTCCAGAATCATGGCGATCAGGAACGCGCCGGCTGCGACTCCGGCAGCGAACATCTCGACGTAGACTTCCCAGTTCCAGCCGATGGGTACTTCACGAAGCAACATCAGACGCTCCCCTCAACCTGGGACTGATTTTCCTCATGCGCCTGGTTGCGCTCAGCTGCTTCTTTTCGCCGGAGCGGACCGAGGTTCCGGAAGGAGATCGCTCCGAGAACGACAGCCACCACCGCGCTGATGGCGCCCAGGATTCCCTCACCGTTCAGGCTGCGGGATGACGGCAACTGCGGTTCCTTCGGTAGTCCGTACCATTCCGGCGGGCCGATGATCAGGAAGAATGCGTTGAGCCCGCCGAGCATATCCTCTCGACCATAGATGCTGGCGTCGCTAACTCCCTGCCGTTGCAGTTCCGCCAGTCGGACCTCTGATTCCTCACGAAGCTCGGCAACTGGACCGAACTTGATCGACTCGGTAGGGCATGCCTGGGCGCAGGCAGGGATCATTCCGGCCTGCATGCGGTCGTAGCAGAGTGTGCACTTCATCGCGGTGTTGTTGACCGGGTTGATGTCGATGACATCGAACGGGCAGGCGGGGATACAGGCCCGGCAGCCGTTGCAGATGTCTGCCTGAATGACCACGGTGTCGAACTCGGTCCGGAAGATCGCGCCAGTGGGGCAGACTTCCAGACAGCCGGCATGTACGCAGTGCTTGCAGACATCGCTGAACATCAGCCAGCGACCCTGCGAGCGATCATCGAAATCTTCAACGAACCGGACATGCCGCCAGGTGGTGCCGTCGAGTGTGCCGGTGTTGTCATAACTATTGCCGGTCAGCTCCACCACACCGCCATTGTTGGCCGGAAGCTGGTTCCACTGCTTGCAGGCAACCTCGCACGCTTTACACCCGATACACACCGAGACATCGGTGAAAAAGCCCATTGGTTCAGCCATAAGGTATCAACTCCGCCCCGCGGTTAATCGTCATCTGCTTCGATATTGCACATGAAGGCCTTTGCCTCGTGGATCGCTACGTTCGGATCGCCGACCATCGCTGTGAGATCGTTGGCAGCCTCACCAGTGACGACGCCCATGTAGCCCCAGTGGAACGGCATGCCAACCGTGTGAACAATCTGGTTGTCAATGACCATCGGTTGCAACCGACGGGTAACCAGGGCTTTGACGCGGATAGAGCCGCGCGGAGTTGTGACCCGGACCCAGCCGGTGTTCTGAATGCCCTTCATCTGCGCCAGTTCTTCGCTCAGTTCGATGAACATCTCCGGCTGTAGCTCGGTGAGCCAGGGTAGCCAGCGGGTCATCACGCCAGACAGGTGGTGCTCGGTCAGTCGATAGGTGGTCACCACATAGGGATAGTTCTCATCTCCGTGCTGGATGAGTTCGTTACCCTCGGTGCGCCAGTATTTGGTGATCGGGTTCTTGTCCTGACTGTAGAGCGGGTTCCGGATCGGTGCTTCGGCCGCTTCATAGTGCGTCGGCAATGGTCCATCCACCATCCCGGATGGCGTGTAGAGCCACCCTTTGCCGTCGGCCATCATGATGAATGGGTCTGAGCCAGAGTGGGCATCGGTTCCGATACCTTCTGGATCGGCCGGCGTATCCGGATGCTTTTCAGCATCGAAATCCGGAACGTCATAGCCAACCCAGCGCTCTTCATCGTCGTCCCACCAGATCCACCGTTTTTCTTCCGACCACGGATTGCCGTCCGGGTCCGCCGAGGCACGGTTGTAGAGAATTCTGCGGTTGGCTGGCCATGAGAAGCCCCAGCCCTGGTGACTTCCGCGAGATCCGACCGGATCTGCATCCCGGTTCCGTGTTTTGTTTTCGTCGGGATGCGGGAATACGCCACAGTAGATCCAGGAGGCACAGGTCGTGGAACCGTCGTCCTGTAGTTCATCGAATCCAGTCAGGTGAGTTGCCGGATCGTCGGTCCAGTATCCGTTGATCTCTTTCAGAATCTTCTCGGTATCTGGAATTCCCTGAATTCTCGTGTCCTCGGGATACTCGCCCTCCTCGTAGTCGAAATCCCAGAGCAATGCCTTGAAGCCCTCATCGTGCGGGTCGTCACTATCCTCGTACATGCGCTTGAGGCGCAGGGCAAGCTGGTGGGTGAACCACTCGTCGGATCGACAGTCGCCCGGCGGATCGGCTGATTTCTCGTGCCATTGCACCCAGCGCTGCGTATTGGTGAAACTGCCGTCCATCTCACCTACCGCTGCGGAGGGAATGAAGAAGACCTCAGTATCGATCTCCTCCGGACTGATCTCGCCGTTCTGGACTTCCGGTGCAGCGTACCAGAAGGCAGCTGATTCAGTTTCGAAGATGTCTTTGACTACCAGCCACTTCAGATTCCGCATTGCGGCACGTTCGAACCGGCCGTTGAGGGATGTTGCCGGATTCTGCCCCATGCAGAAGAAGCCTTCGATCTCTCCGCGAGCCATGCGAACCATCGACGCCATGTGCGAGAAGTCACCGGTGATTTTTGGATGCCAGTCCCAGCCGAAATCGTTGTCTTCGGTGGCGTTATCTCCGTACATCGACTTCATATAGCTGACGAGGAACTTTGGCATATTGGCCCAGTAGCCGGTGGGCTGAGCATCGTTCACCAGATAGTTCTTGATCGATTCGTGCGGCTTGAGTGCGGACGGATGATCCATGTAACCGTGAATGCTGTGATAAAGCGTCGGAACGTCGGTTGATCCCTGAATTGTTGCGTGACCGCGAAGAGCGACGATACCGCCCCCTGGACGACCGATGTTGCCGAGCAGCATCTGGAGAAGTGCCGCGCAGCCGATCATCTGAACACCCTTGGTGTGCTGGGTCCAGGCAACGGCGTAGCAGAAGGCTGCCGTACGGTTCGGACCGGAGTTGCTCGTCAGCGCTTCGGCGACTTCCAGGAACTTGTCCCTCGGACATCCGGTAATTCGCTCTACCATCTCCGGGGTATAGCGGGAGAAGTGGCGACGGATGATCTGAAAGACAGTGCGCTCGTCTTCCAGGGTTTCATCCTCGGTCGGCATGCCATCTGGCCGGATGTACTCGATCAGGTCGTCATAGGGTGGCCCGTCGGGCGCATTTTCCTGATACTGGCCGGCTTCGGCGTCTGAACCGTCATCCCCGGCCTCTCCGGCTTCTTCGCTGTCGGCCTGCCTGCCAGCCCGGGTGGTTGGGAAGCCCTCATACTGCCAGGTGTCCGTTTCATATTCGTATTCGAAGCCGTTGATCGGATCACCTTCGAACTCGAATATCCCGGAGAAAATACCGTCAAGATCCTCGGTGTCTTCGAAATCTTCGTTGATGATCGTTGCCGCGTTGGTGTAGTTCACCACATAGTCGCGGAAATAGAGATCATTCTCGATCACGTAGCTGATAAGACCGCCCAGGAAGGCGATGTCCGCCCCGGGCCGGATTGGCGCATAGATGTTGGCCATCGCCGAGGTACGGGTAAATCGGGGGTCGATGCTGATCACCGTTGCCCCACGACGACGGGCCTCGATGACCCAGCGGAACGCGACCGGATGGTTCTCGGCCATGTTCGATCCCTGAATTACGATGCAGTCAGATCGTGACAGATCTTCGGCGTATGTCGTGGCGGCCCCTCGCCCCATTCTTGCCCCCAGACCGGGGACACTGGAGCTGTGTCATATACGGGCCTGATTCTCGATAGCTACAACGCCGAGCCCACGCATCAACTTCTGATGAATGTGATTCCACTCGTTGGCCATGGTGGCGCCTCCGAGCGAGAAGATCGCGGGGGTGTAGTTGACCGTCTTGGTGATCTCGTTGCCTTCGCTGTCCGGCCCGGTCCATTCCTCGACGAAGGTGCGGTCCCGGGTTTCTTTCACGAGTTCCGCAATGCGTTCCATCGTTTGCTCGAGATCCCAGACTTCCCATTCCGTTCCGCCGGGTTCCCGATGCAGGACGTGAGTGATGCGGTTGGGGTTGACGTGGAGCTGGAACTTGGCGGCTCCTTTGGGGCAGAGTGTGCCCCGATTGACCGGGCTTTCCGGATTCCCTTCGATGTTGACGATGCGACCTTCCTCGACGTGGATGAGCGTTCCACAGCCGACGGCGCAATACGGGCAGATGCTGGGGACTGCCTGTGTGTTGCGAATTCGAAGCTCGGTTGCCATTGCTCGACGGGTGTTGAGATCTACCCCGAGTGCGGCAAGCGAACCGGCGGCCGTTCCGGCCGTAAGCAGCCCGGACTGCTTCAGGAATGACCGTCTGGTCGTCTTCATCGCCATCGCGATTCTCCGTTCAGTGTCTGACTGTCGCGCACAAAGCGGAACACCAGGCCCAGGGACGTGCGGTTGCCGCTCTTTCAACGGCATGGGCTCCACACCGGTTGCGCTGATTCTGTTTCTAATCGATCTTTTTTGCGCGTTTTGTAGCGCGTGACGGGTATTTGGTAACTGTCTTGAGAGCAAAAGCATGACGCATGCCGCCAACTGCGCAGGTTTTGTCGTAATTCCGGTGCAGTTATGAGCCTGTAATTGCGATCGGACGCACGGGCGAACCCGTTGCGCCAACGAATTTCAGTGGCAGGCAGACGAACTCGAAGGACCATTGCCGATCACTGGCCAGAGCTTCGAGATCCATGTTTTCGATGATGTAGACGCCGCGCCGGGCGAGCAGGATCAGATGTCCAGGGAGTTCGCATTTGTACTCCTCGTCGTATCTGCCGATGACATCCCAGGCCATCGTGTCGGCGCCCACCGCGATGACCCCCTGGTCGGCCAGCCACTCTGAGGCGGCAGCCGAAACCCCGGGCCCCGCCAGGTAGGCGGCCTCGTCATTCCAGCGCAGGGCGTTCCCGGTCCTCACCAGGACCGTGCTGCCGGGCTCGATGGTCAGATTCTGATCTCTGACGCA
>SLFF01000144.1 GCA_007124395.1 Thermomicrobiaceae bacterium
ATTACGGCCCTCACCCAGGTCTCCGGAAGTTTCGAGCAGGCTGTTGCTGAGAGTTCTCGCGTTCTGGCCGTTCGCGGTAAAGTCATGCCGTCGTCACTCGAAAACATTACAGTCTGTGCGAAGATGGATGACGGGCGCGAGATTCGCGGTGAATCTGCGATCGTGGAAGAGCGGCAGAAGATTTCAACTGTCTATCTGGATCCTTCAAACCCGTCTCCATATGATCCCGCGCTCCTTTCAATACTTTCTGCTGATCTGATCATTCTTGGACCAGGCAGTCTTTACACATCGGTACTGCCCAACTTGCTGGTCGATCGTCTTCCTGAAGCAATCAAGGCTTCGAATGCGGCGACTGTCTACGTTTGTAACGTCGCCACACAGCGCGGGGAGACCGACGACTTCGAAGCCGTTGACCATGTGCTGGCGCTCGAAGAACATGTCGGCCGCGGGGTTGTGGACCATGTGCTGATCAACAGCAATCTGGAACCAGCCCAGGCGCTGATCAAGCCGGAATGGTCAGTGCGAGAGGTAGGACTCGGCGGGCTGGAGAAGCTCGATGATTCGGTACGTGTCGTGCTGGAAGATGTCGTGAATCCGGAGTTTCCGTTGCGACACGATCCCGGCAAACTCTCGCGGGCGCTGATTCAGCTGGCTCGCGAGCATCGACACAGTAGTTCAGAGTCTGATGCACGATACAAGGAGCATACTGGCCAGAATGGCCGGCACGAACGATACTCGGAGTCAGGGCAAGGCGGTCACGGGACTTCCGGACCGGTGCCCAACCCGATCACCAGGGAGGTTCGACGATGACGACGCGGATTGGAATCAACGGATTTGGACGCATTGGCCGCCAGCTGGTCAAGGCGATTATGTATGAGTATGACGGGGACATCGAAGTCGTTGCCGTCAATGACCTGAGTAGTCCACATTCACTGGCGCATCTGCTCAAATACGACTCTACCTACGGTGGGTTCGATGCTGATGTGGAGTCAACCGATGACTCGCTGGTGATCGATGGCAACGAGATCAAGGTGTTCTCCGAGCGAGATCCGGCAGCCCTCCCGTGGGGCGACAACGACGTCGAGATCGTCATTGAGTCGACTGGTCTCTTCACAGACGCCGAGAAGGCCCGGGCGCACATCACTGCCGGCGCCAAGAAGGTGATCATCAGTGCACCGGGGAAGAACGAAGATTTCACGGTGGTACTCGGTGTCAACGAAGATCAGTACGATCATGCAAACCACCACATCATTTCCAACGCATCCTGCACCACGAACTGTCTGGCGCCGGTGGCCAAGATCGTCAACGACCACTACGGCATCAAGCGTGGTTTCATGACGACGGTCCACTCATACACGAATGATCAGGTGATCCTCGACGCCCAGCATTCCGACCTCCGGCGTGCTCGAGCGGGTGCGATGAACATCATCCCGACTTCTACCGGGGCCGCACGAGCCGTTGCGCTGGTTATTCCGGAGCTTAAGGGCAAGTTCGACGGTTTCGCGCTGCGTGTTCCTACGCCGACCGTCTCGCTCGTCGATTTCGTGTGTGAGGTCGAAAAGGGCACCTCGGTCGAAGATCTGAACAACACGTTCAAGACAGCTGCCGAGGGTGATCTCGCCGGTATCCTCGATTACACCGACGAACCGCTGGTTTCTACTGATTTCCGGATGGACCCGCACTCGGCGATCATCGATGGCCTCTCAACCATGGTCATGGGCGACAACCTTGTGAAGGTCATCGCCTGGTATGACAACGAGTGGGGCTATGCCTGCCGGGTGGCAGACCTGACTGCGATGGTTGCTGCAGCCGGCGCCGAGTAGTTCAACCCGTCTGGACCGGTTCGCCGGACCATCAGGGCAGTAGCGGCGGGCGTCACACTGTGGCGCCCGTTTCGTGTAGTTACCCGGGTGGAGCACCGGTTCGACACTCAGGAGGTGTACCCGTGACGATTCGAACACTGGATGATCTGGATTTCAACGGCAAGCGTGTGCTGGTTCGGGCAGACTTCAACGTGCCATTGCGCGACGGGCGAATTACTGATGATACGCGCATCAGATCGACGATTCCGACGATCCAGAAACTCGTTGACGGTGGCGCGGCCGTCATTCTGATGTCCCACCTCGGGCGCCCGAAAGGCGAAGTCCGGGAGGAATTGCGACTGAGACCGGTTGCCGCGCAGGTTGGATCTTTGCTGAACCGAGAGGTCAGCTATGCCCGCGAGATCACCGGGCCAGCCGCACGCAAGATGGTAGAGGATCTGAAACCGGGCGACGTCGGTTTGATCGAGAACCTCAGATTCGATTCGCGCGAGGAGAAGAACGATCCCGCGCTGGCTCGTGAACTGGCAGAACTGGCGGACTACTACGTCTCTGATGCCTTCGGAGCCGCCCATCGTGCCCATGCCTCAACGGTCGGCGTGGCAGAACTGTTGCCGTCAGCAGCTGGCTTGCTCATGGAGAAGGAAGTCAAGGCGCTCTCCTGGGTGCTGACCGATGCTGATTCGCCGTTTGTGGTGATTCTTGGTGGAGCCAAGGTCTCTGACAAGATTGCGGTAATCGAGAGCCTCATGGGACGGGCTCAGAGGTTGCTAATTGGCGGAGGAATGGCCAACACGTTCCTGAAGGCTGCCGGCAACGACGTGGGCGCTTCACTGGTTGAGGACGATAACGTCGACACCGCACGTGATCTCATGCAGCGGGCGACCTCTCAGGGTGTCGAGTTGATGATCCCGACGGACGGTGTCGTCGCGACTGAATTCAGCGCGGATACCGAGTCCAGGGTTGTGGCAGTCGGTGAGTTCGAATCGAACGAGATGATGCTCGATATCGGCCCGGAGACGATCCAATCGTTCAGCGAGGCGCTCGCCGGCGCTAAGACAATCGTCTGGAATGGTCCGATGGGTGTCTTCGAACTTGAGCAATTTGCTTCCGGAACCAGAGCGATCGCCAACGTGGTTGCTGAATCAGATTCCTACAGCCTGATCGGCGGAGGTGACTCGGTCGCAGCCGTTGAGCAGATGGGGCTCGCCAGCAAGATCTCTCATATTTCGACCGGCGGCGGGGCTTCACTCGAATTTCTGGAAGGCAAGACATTGCCGGGTGTCGCGGTACTCGAGCGACAGGATGTGGAGTAACCATGACTACACGAAGATCCATCATCGCCGGAAACTGGAAGATGAACACGAGCCTGGATGAGGCTGTCTCGCTTGCCAGCCAGGTGGTTGAGGGGGCTGCTGAGTTCGACGGTGTAGACCGGATCCTGATCCCGCCCTTTCCCTGGATTATTCCGGTGCGGGACGCGTTGAGCGGCTCGGGGATCACTGTCGGCGCGCAGACGTGCTATCACGAGGATTCTGGCGCTTTTACCGGCGAAGTATCGCCGACGATGCTTGCGCCGCTCTGCTCGCACGTAGTGCTCGGTCACAGCGAGCGACGGCACATCCTGGGTGAAGATGATGCTGCGGTGGCGGCTCGACTCGAGGCCGTGCTCCGGACCAGCCTGTCTCCGATCCTGTGCGTTGGTGAGACGCTGGAAGAGCGAGAAGCCGGCAACGCGAACGCCGTTGTTGAGCGACAACTGCGGAGCGCGCTGGCGGGGATCACTCAGGCCGACATGTCGCGCGTCGTCATCGCCTATGAGCCCGTCTGGGCGATTGGAACCGGTGTAGCAGCGTCGGCTGACGATGCTCAGGAGATGGCGGCGTTTGTGCGATCTACGATTGGTGCCCTTCATGGATCCACTGCCGGAGATGGTGTCCAGATTCAATACGGCGGTAGCGTCAAATCGTCGAACGCTGAGGAGTTGATGGCTTGCCCGGACGTCGACGGAGCGCTGGTCGGCGGAGCCAGCCTGGATGCGGGCGAGTTCGTCGCCATCATTCGTGCCGCCGCTGCTGGTGGTTAGAATTGAATGGTCAACGGCTGTGGTGATATAGTCTCAGTTGAAATTGACTGAGTTTTCGGAGGATTTTGCTACATGGAAGTCGCGATTTATCTGGCGATGATGCTCGTTTCGATCGTTCTGATTGGGGCCATCCTGCTGCAAGCTCGTGGTGGCGGTCTCGGCAGTGCGTTCGGCGGCGATAACATGTCTGTCCAGCGAACCCGACGTGGGTTCGAGAAACTGTTGTTCCAGTTCACGATTGGAATTGCGTTCGTATTCTTCGCTCTGGCGTTGCTGGCAAGCTTCGTACTGTAATCGCCGGGAAGGCTGTTTACAGTGGTGAGTCAGACACGCCGTCCTCCCACGCCACGCAATGATCATGAACCCCGCAATCGTGTCGCCGTGTTATCGGCGGTCATTGTGGGGTTTCTCGTTGTGATCGTTGCGATCGCGGCCATCTTCTACGGTGAGATCAGGGAGTTTGGGGGGGGCCTCGTCGAAGACGACCAGAATGTTGCCGAACAAACTGACGTTGAGGAGTCTGGGACCCCGGTCGTCGAAGAACCACTGGATCTGACATACGTCGAGGCGACGGTCGGGTTTCCCCAAACTTTGAACCCCTTGCTCGCTGAATCGTCTTCGGAGCGATCGGTTGCCGCCATGCTGTATCGCTCACTGATGCAAGCCGATGAGCGCGGCGATCCTATGCCTGATCTGGCATCGGAGTGGACGGTCTCGACCGATGGACAAACACACACGATTGAACTGGATCCTGAGGCTCGCTGGCATGATGGAGAGCCGATCACGGCGACTGACGTCCTCTTCACCGTGTCGCTGGTGCAGGATCCGGAGTTTCCGGGAGATCGAAACCTCTCGCTCTTCTGGAAGCCGATCACCCTGACGCAGATTGACGACCATACAATCGAGTTCCAGTTGATGGAGCCCTATGTTGGGTTTGCCCACTACCTCAAACTTCCGATTCTTCCTCGTCACCAGTTCGGGTCCTATCTGGCCGGGGATCTGGCCGATATCGAGCTGGATACCTCACTGATCGGCAGTGGAGCGTTCTCGATCCAGGAGATCGACTACTCGGCCGCGGAGATACATTTCGAGCAAGTGCAACCTGCTAAAAATGCCCTGAACCCAGTGGTTTTCCGCTATTACGACTCACGTCCGGAGGCGGTGACGGCATTTCTCGACGGTGATGTTGACGGTATCTCGTTTATCCCGATCGAAGAGATTCACGCGAACGACGATATCGACGACGCCGGAGAGATAATCGATCCGGAACTCTCCGGATACACGGCACTCTTTTTCAATGTTCGACACCCACATTTTCGCGAGGTCAATACCCGGATGGCAATCGAACATGGAATCGATCGCGATGCGATCCTGGAGTCGGTTCTTGACGGAGGTGCAGATCGAGGTTCCAGCCCGATCCCGGTGATGTCGTCTGCGCATCAACCCGGGGACCATGCGGAGTTCGATCCTGAGCGTGCGGAGGAACTTCTGGAGCAGGAGGGGTGGGAACTTCAGGACGGTGACGAGATCCGACAGCGGGATGGGGAGTATTTCCTGGTTCCGCTCATCGTCAATAGCGATGACTCTCAGCGAATTGCCGTGGCGAACATGATCCAGGAGCAACTGCGCGAGATCGGGATATCGGTTGATGTTCAGGTGATGTCCAACGATGATCTCCAGCAGGCCCTGCAGAATCGTCAGTTTACTGCTGCGATGTACGGCTGGAGGACATCTACCGGAAGCCTCGACGGGTTTCAGATGTGGCATTCATCACGAGGCGAGGACGGCTCGAACTTCACCGGGTTTGCCGATACTCTCGCCGACGAGTATCTGGTAGCCGCCAGACAATCCTCGACGATCGAAGAACAGAACGAGCACTACGAAGGATTCCAACAGGTTTTTGCTGAGCAAGTTCCGGCGGTGGTATTATTCTATCCACGTTACCACTATGCCGTTTCGGATCGGATAGAAGTCGGAGAGCCGATGCCGCTGGTTGATCCAGGGGATCGAGTCCGGCAGATATCGGAGTGGCGTATTGGTGGATCGTAACGTCTCGTACAGAGTTCGTGGAAACGAGACCGAAACGGGACGTTAGCGGGCAGGAAATCCGGTTAGGATTTGCAGAACCGGATGGGTTATAATCCCGAGCCAGAAGTGGTCGCGCTGGCGGGTTATTGAATGAGAGGATCCGAAATATGCCAATCGGCCCATGGGAGTTGGCCATCATCCTCGTGATTGTCATCATTATCTTCGGAGCAGGTAAACTGCCGGAGATCGGTGGTGCACTCGGTCGCGGAATCCGGGAGTTCAAGGAATCCGCACGAGATGAAGATGAAGAGGAAGAACAGCAGCAGGAAGAGCAGCAACAACAGTACGGCCAGCAGCAGTATGGTCAGCAGTACCCGCAGCAGCAATACGCACAACAGCCGCAAGCACCGCCACCTGCCGAGCCGCAGTATCACAGTGATCCGAACGCTGCACCGCAGCAGGCTCAGCCAGGTGAACAGCAGGGTAGTGGTAGTGGCGAACCTGCTCGTCGAGATGCATAAATTTAGCGTTCGATAGCCTGCCTGACCAGCTCTAGAGCAAACGAGCAGCCCCGACGGAGTTACTCCGTCGGGGCTGCTTTTGTCGAACGTCCTGTGTCATTGACGTACCGCACTCAAGTCAACTGG
>SLFF01000006.1 GCA_007124395.1 Thermomicrobiaceae bacterium
GCAGAGCAACTTACTGCACGCGGCCAGCACTCCGTCATTCTGGTGAGCGACCCATTCCACATGTTCCGAGTCAAGCAGATTGCCGGCAATCTCAACCTCTCCGCCAAGGGTTCACCGACTACGACGAGCCCGATCAGGCCAGGAACTCCTGCGGAACAACACTACGTGATTCGTGAGGTTTTCGCCTACGTCAACTACCTGTTTTTCGATTCCTGACCCTCTCGATGCCCCACGATTGCCGATTCCGTCCTATAATCGACGAACGTGAACGAAAACCCGTACTCAATGGAGAGGACTAAACGATGCGCGCCAATCATGCGAAGCGCCGTCTTCAGGCCGGAGAACCATCTATTGGAACCTGGCTATCGATTCCCAGCCCGGAATCCGCGGAGTTCCTCGGGCGATTGCCATTCGACTGGCTGACTGTAGATGCCGAACACAACCCAGTCGACATCCGGACACTGGCTCAGATGTTCGCCGCAATCGGCTCTGGCGGAACGGCTCCGATGGTACGGATTCCCTGGAACGAACCGGAAAACTTCAAGCGCGTTCTCGATGCCGGCGCCTGGGGCATCGTTGTTCCAATGGTGAACTCACGCGAGGAAGCGGAAATGGCCGTTGAAGCCGCCCGCTATTACCCGATGGGCAACCGCAGCGTTGGTGGTGGCCGGCACGCACTGAGTTTCAACACCGGCGGCAAGACCTACTACGAGAACGCCAACGAGAACACCCTGCTGGTGCTCCAGATCGAGCACATCGATGGTGTCAACAACATTGACGAGATCATGAGCGTTCCCGGGTTCGATGCGACCTTCATCGGCCCGAACGATCTTGCCGCATCAATGGGTCTCGGTCTCGGCGTCTCGCTGGAGAGCGACATTCCCGAGCTGGTCGATGCAATCAAGACGATCCGTGAGACGGCAAAGGCTCATGGCATCGCACCGGGAATTCACACCTCTGGCCCAGAGGGCCTGAAGCAACGTCTCGCTGAAGGCTTCCAGTACTGCGCCCTGGCCAGTGAGATGAAGTTCATGCTCGAAGGGCTGACGAACGCCATCAAGGAGACCGGATGGCAGTCATCCGAACTGGCGAACATCGATTCCGCGGTGGCAGGCGAAGCCGTCCGCTACTAGACCGGATCGGATGCCCGAATACAAGCGTTGGCAGGGAGGGGCATGTCCCCTCCCGACCTGTATACCTCAACAGATCTCGACCTTTCCGTGAAGTCGGTTAGCTGAGGACCGGGCTACCGGTTTCGCACGCCCCGCTCGCTGGCGACCCGCTCGATGTAGTTGCCAGCAACGTCCATCCCCTCCCGGAACCGCTCCGGTTCCGCACCGAATCCGATCCGGAGATGGTGTTCATGACCGAATGCCGACCCCGGAGCCAGCATAACGCTCGCATCCCGGGCCAGATCATCGGCCAGTTCGGCCGAGGGGATATCCATCTGGTATCGAAGCAGGCCGAGCAATCCACCCTGTGGGCGAACCCACTCAATCAAACCCTCACGCTCTCGTATCCATTGCTCAACCAGCGCGAGGTTGCCACTGGCGATCGAGCGCGTCCGCTCCATCAATGTCGTTCGATGTTCCAGGACGATCTGCGCCAGCCGATCGTTGAGATAACCCGGGCTCAAGGAAATGTAGTCCCGGAACGACCAGCATTCCTTCACGACATCTGCCGGGGCCACCATCCAGCCGATCCGCAATCCTGGCAGACCGAATGGTTTTGACAGCGTGCCAACCGAGAGCCCCGAATCACCCCGATCCCGTGCAGGACCGGCACATTTCGGCTGATCCGGCAGCGACAACCAGCGATACGCCTCGTCGCTCAAGACCCAGGCGCCAACCGATTCCGCCATGGCATATACGCGATCGAGCTCCTCGTCGGTCAGAATCGCCCCACTCGGATTGTGTGGCGAGTTGATCACGATCATGCGCGTGCGCGGTGTGATCAGAATTTGCAGCTCATCGAGCTGATAGCGAAACCCGTTCTCCGGTGTCAGTTTCCACGGCTTCACGATGCAGCCGAGCGCCTTCGGGACACTGGCGAGCTGCTGATAGCAAGGATCAACAACGATCACCTCATCGCCCTGAACCAGCAACGTGTTGAAGAGCAGGAAATTCGCCTCGATCGCGCCGGTGGTTACCAGCACGTTATCCGGGTCGGTATTCTCATACAGTCCGGCGATAATCTCCCGGAGTTGAATCGTCCCGCACGCCTCGCTGTAGAGCAATGGCTCGTCGAGAATACTGGCGATCCGGTCCTGCTCTCCGGTCAGAGCACCCAGCTGGTTGACACTCATCGGCTGAATTCCAGACTCGGCCAGATCGTAGGAAACTACGGTTTCCCATGTGGTCATCCAGCGCTCGAGTTCGAACGATTCGATTCGCATCAGGCGTTATCCTCTCTGAATCCGACCGTGGTCGGCCATTGCCCGAATCTGGGCACAGATCATCTCGATTGCCCGAATGTTATGTCCACCTTCCGGGACAATAATGTCAGCATGACGCCGACTAGGTCGGACGAACTGGATATGCATTGGACGCACGGTGGTCAGATACTGATTGATTACCGATTCCATCGACCGGCCCCGCTCGTGAACGTCTCGATGCAACCTGCGGATGAAGCGGACATCATCATCGGTATCGACATAGATGCACAGCGCTGATCGGCTTCGCAGGCTTTCCTCGACGAGTGACAGTACGCCCTCCACCAGGATTATCTCCCGGGGAACGGTCTGCACAGTATCGGCGACTCGGCGATGCTCGACAAAATCGTAGATCGGGATGTCAACCGGGTGCCCGGACGACAACTGTTCCAGATGTTCGACCAGCAGTTCGGTTTCCAGGCTGTCCGGGTGATCGAAGTTGAGGTTGGCACGTTCGGCGGCCGAGAGGTCGCGCCGGTCACGGTAGTAGGAGTCATGAGAGATCAGCGTCACACGGTCAGCGCCGATTACCGACTCGATTGCCGCAGCTATCGTCGTCTTTCCTGAGCCGGTTCCCCCGGCGATCGTGATGACCGGAATATGGCCGGGCGGACGATCGATCGATCCACCCGGCTCCACATGAATGCTGTTCATCGACAGACTAGCCGACGACGATGTTCAGGATTCGACCAGGCACGTAGATCACCTTGCGAACCTGCTTGTCGCCGATACCGTCCTGAACCCGGCTGCTCGCCATCGCCATTGCCATGACCGTCTCTTCGTCGGCATCCACGGCGGTCTCGAGGCGATCCCGGACTTTTCCGTTGATCTGCACAGCCAGCTCCACCGTTTCCTCAACCGTCAACGCAGGATCGAACGACGGCCAGGCCTGCTGGTGAACGCTGAATTCACCGCCCAGGCGATGCCAGAGCTCTTCGGCCAGATGCGGGGCACTCGGGGCCAGCATCAATGCAAGCGACTCGAGCGACTCCCGCCAGGCGGGCGAGTTCGTAGCTCCGCGCTCACGCAGCTGGTAGAGCTCGTTCACGAACTCCATCAGACGGGCCAGCATCGTGTTGAACTCGAAATCGCCGATATCGTCTCCGACGACCTGAATTGCCTTGTTCAACGCCTTGCGGAGTTGCAGATCGACGTCCGGGTCGACATCACCAGCCGCTGGAATATCTGCAGTCTCATCGGTGATTGCCCAGGCTCGGCGAACGAACCTCTCGATGCCGGAAATCCCTCGAGAGTTCCAGGGGCCGCCCTGATCCCAGGGAGCAATGAACATCAGATACAGCCGGACGACGTCGGCACCCTGCTCACTGACCAGTTCATCCGGGTCAACCACGTTACCCCGGCTCTTGGACATCTTCTCGTTGTCCTCGCCTAGGATGATCCCCTGGTTGTAGAGACGGGTGAACGGTTCGTCGATCGTCAGCAAGCCGATGTCCCGCATCGCTTTGGCGAAGAACCGCGCGTAGAGCAGATGCATCGTGGCGTGTTCGATCCCGCCGGTGTACTGATCAACCGGCAGCCATTCAGCGGCCTTGTCCGGATCAACCGGCCCATCAACATAGTGCGGATTCAGGAACCGGTACTGATACCAGGATGAATCGACGAACGTATCCAGCGTATCGGTCTCCCGTTTCGCCGCCGCGCCGCAACTCGGGCATGTCGTGTTGACGAAGCCTTCGTGGGTCTTGAGCGGCGATTCCCCGGTCGGCTTGAATTCGGCATCTTCCGGCAGAACGACCGGCAGATCTTCTTCCGGCACCGGAACGGTTCCGCAGGAATCACAGTAGATGATCGGGATCGGCGTGCCCCAGTAGCGCTGGCGAGATACCAGCCAGTCCCGGAATCGATAGTTGATCTCACCCGAGCCGCGTCCCTGCTCGTCCAGCCATTCGATGACTTTAGAAACGGCCTCGCCATCGGCCGTCGGGGTGCCGTCGAAGTGAGCCGAATTCACCATCACGCCTTCGCCGGCGTAGGCTTCGGCAATCGTTTCGTCGGAGAGATCAGAATCTTCCGGACGAATCACGACGCGCACTGGCAGATCGAACTTCCGGGCGAACTCGAAGTCACGCTCGTCGTGGGCAGGAACCGCCATAATGGCACCAGTTCCATAGCCCATCAGCACATAATCAGCGATCCAGATCGGAACTCGCTCACCGTTTACCGGATTCACAGCGTGGGCTCCGATGAACACACCGGTCTTTTCGTTCTCCGTGTTGGTTCGCTGGATCTCGGTCTGTCGCCGGGCCTGTCGGACATACGCTTCGACGTCGTCACGCTGTTCGTCGGTCGTCAGCTTCTCGACCAGCGGATGTTCCGGAGCCAGCACCATGAAGGTGGCTCCCCAGAGCGTGTCAGGACGTGTCGTGAAGACCTCGATCGAGTCATCCTGCTCACTGGTGAAGACAACCCGGGCGCCTTCCGAACGGCCGATCCAGTTTGTCTGCATCGTGACAACGCGATCGGGCCAGTCGATCTTGCTGAAATCGAGCAGTTCTTCGGCGTACTTCGTAATCCGGAAGAACCACTGGGTCAGATCTCGACGGGAGACCTCCGAATGACAGCGCTCACACTCCCCCTCGACAACCTGCTCGTTCGCCAGCACAGTCTGGCACTTCGGGCACCACCAGACCGGAGCCTTGGCCTGATAGGCCAACCCGGCCTTCATGAATTGCAAGAAGAGCCACTGGTTCCACTGGTAGTAGTCCGGCAGACAGGTGATGACCTCACGGTCCCAGTCGAACATCGCGCCCATCGAGCGCATCTGTTTCCGCATGTTGTCGATGTTTGCCATTGTCCAGGTGTGGGGATGGATATTTCGCTGGATCGCCGCATTCTCCGCTGGCAGACCGAAGGCGTCGAACCCCATCGGAAAGAGGACGTTGTAGCCACACATGCGCTTGAACCTGGCAGCGGAATCGGACGGAGCCATCGCATACCAGTGCCCGATGTGCAGATCCCCTGAGGGATAGGGATACATCGTCAGGGCATACCACTTGGGGCGTTCGGAGTGATCCGGCGTTTTCGCGAGCTGTGCTTCTTCCCAGGCTTTCTGCCATTTGGCTTCAACCTGGCTGGCATTGTATTGACGCGCCCGAGCGCGAGATTGCGTTTCAGTTGTTGCCACCGGGATCCTCCTGCCGTATGAACTGCGCGATCCGCCAAATGAGACCCGGACACGAAAAAAGCCCTCCATCCCCCTGGCAGGGACGAAAGGCCAGTTCCGCGGTACCACCCTGGTTGGTAGACCTGATTCTAAACGTGGAGCTGAGGGGACTCGAACCCCTGACCCCAACACTGCCAGTGTTGTGCTCTCCCAGCTGAGCTACAGCCCCGTGGTGTCTACCCACTCGGTAACCCGATATCGGAGGTTATCCGGTTTCGGCTATCTGTTTCACCGAAACGGCTCCCGGACGAGTTCGCTCGTCATTTCCCGATGTTGCCTTGCACCAGCCGGCAACTCTCTGGATTCGAGATGACGATCTACTACTTCCGATCATCGCCAGAATATGCGTTTCGCTAGCTGGCGATCACGCCGACCAGCAAGCAAGATGGTAGCACAGCGACTTGCGACAGTCAATAACCGCAGATCGTCCAGATTGGCGCTGTCGACCACAACCCGATGGTGACCGGACACCCCCAATCGGTTACCATTGAGCGAAGCTGAAACACCCCCACATGATCCGGGGAAACACGGGGAGGCCGTGCTGATGACAACGGCAAACGGAGACAGGTCGACCGCCGGCTGGCAACGAATACATCGTGCCGGTCTGCTGGCGCTGGCTGCGATCATCATCACTGCCGGGTTGCTCATCATCCCATCCAGCGATTCCAGCGCCCAGCAATCCCGTGTGTACATCGCCGAACTGAATGGCATCTTCAGCGAATTGACTGCCGACCACACTATCCGGGTTCTGGAGCGTGCCGAGAGCCAGGATGCCGATGCGCTCCTGCTCAAGGTGAACTCGCCCGGTGGTCTCGACCGGGCTGTACGTCGGCTGAATCAGGCAATCCTCGGGAGCGAGGTGCCAGTGATCGCGTTCGTGGGGCCGGAACCCGAAGCCCAGGCGCTCGCCGGAGCATTTCTGATTACGCTGTCCGCA
>SLFF01000211.1 GCA_007124395.1 Thermomicrobiaceae bacterium
TCGTCGCCCGGCATCACGCTAACGAAGTTGCCAGCACCACCAGCGCATTTCAGTTGATCGAGGCGCTGACCAGAGATGATTCGGCGCAGGCGATGCTCCGGGGCCTCAATCTCGTGCTGCTGCCACTGGAGAATCCGGATGGCGCGGCACTGCACGATGAGCTGCGGGCGATCAATCCGACCTGGAAGCATCATCCGGCTCGCTATAACGCAACCGGCTATGAGTTCGGCGAGGATCAGGGAAATCCGGACAGCCAGTACGGTGAGGGTCGAGTTCGAGATCTGGTCTGGAACGCCTGCTTGCCGGATATCGTGGTGGACAACCACGGTGTTCCATCGCACGAGTGGGCGCAGCTCTTCGCCGGCTTAGGGTCGCCACCCCGGTTCGGGGTGAGTTACTGGCAGGTGCAGGCGCTCCTCTACGGGATTCTTCCGTGGTTCGATCAGCCAGCTCACCGGGAGGCGATGGCTGCCGTGCGGGATAGTGTTGCCACCCGGATTGCCGCCGATGACGATCTCCTGCAGTGGAACCGGATCTACACCGAGCGCTATCGTACCTGGGGGCACCAGTGGGTGCCGGAGCGGTTTCCCCTGGAGCTGGTTCAGGAGATGCTCTTTCACATCAGCCAGGTGGATCCAGATTCCGTTCGAGGTCGGCGATCGTATGCCGTGCGCTACCCGAACACCACCGTGCTCAACTGGATTACCGAAGTCGCCGACGAGACCGTCTCTGGCGACGCGCTGGAACGCACTGCCAGAGCGCATCTGCTGACCAACATCGCCGTGATGGAGCTCCTGCGGGATCATCACCATCGTCACCCGGTTCATGCCGACCCGGTGGCCGGCGGAGTGAAAATCCAGACCGGGCGGGAACGTCCATTGCGGTTGAACGCTTCGAACTGAGCTGTTTTTGCGAGGCGCATCATTGCGCCAGACCCGTGAGAGAAGTCAGTGGCACGAGCTGCAAGCACATCCAGTAAGACCTCGATTACCCGGCGTGAGTTCTTCGCCGCGGTGCGGGATCGTCTGCAAGTCAAGCTCCCCACCGAGCTGCAGGGCATCCGGTTTCGGGCAAACCACCGGCAGATGAAGCTCTACTACCGGCATGAGCGCCTGCACTACGAGATCTGGACCAACGGGCGGGATCAGCACATAGAGATCGGGCTTCACTTCGAAAACGGGCCGGAATCGACCGAATCGCTGATCCGGTTCTTCGACCAGCACATCGTCGAGATCAAACACGAGCTCGGTCCGGAGATCGAACTCGAGCGCTGGACCAACTCCTGGGGCCGGATTTTCCTCTTGCTCCCCTATCAGCCGCTCACCGAAGATCTTGCCATCGAGGTCGCCGATCGCCTGTGTGCGATGATCACCATGCTCCAGCCACTGCTCGATGAGGCGATCGAGCACGGCTATGCCGGCGTTTCAGCCTGAAACTCGAACCGAACCCGGAACAATCCTGACATCAACTATTGTCAGCCTGCGTACAATAGATCGGGTCGACTCGACGGCCGTCAATCGAGCTGCATAGCGAACAGGGCCAACATCCCATGACCATGGAAGAGCTTCTTCCCCTTATCGACACCGTTCTGATCATCATCAGCGGTTCGGCGGTCGTTGCCGGTGTCATTCTCATCAAAAAGAAGATGGTCGATTACCACAAGTACGCGATGCTGACGGCGACGACGTTTGCGGCGCTGTTTCTCGTGGTTTACGTCACCCGCTACCTGCTATACGGCAGTAAACTCTTTGTGGGTGAGGGCTGGGTTCTGGCCGTCTACGTCGCGATCCTTGCCTCACACGTGATTCTCTCGATCGTGATCATTCCACTGGTGTTGATTACGCTCTACCGGGCGCTCACGAAACAGTTCGAGCGGCACAAAGCGATCGCTCGCTATACTGTTCCAATCTGGCTCTACGTGGTGGTCACCGGCTGGATCATCTATCTCATGCTCTACCATCTCCCTGTCGAAAATCTCTGACGATCACACCGAGGAACCTGATGGCATCGATCAACACCACATCACAACCGGTCACCGCCAACGGGCATGCCGATCAGGCGCATAGCCCGGTTCAGGAAACCGTTGATATCGGCTCTGCTGCCGTGTCGATAACCGATCTGCACAAGCGATACGGAGATCTCAAGGCCGTTGACGGGCTCAGCTTTCAAATCCGCCCCGGAGAGATCTTCGCCCTGCTCGGGCCGAACGGAGCCGGGAAGACGACAACGCTGGAGATCCTGGAGGGCTATCGCTCTCGGGATAGCGGGGCCGTCTCGGTACTCGGATTCGATCCCCAGCGAGAAGCCACGCAGCTCAAGCCATTGATCGGGGTGATGCTGCAGAGTGGTGGCATCTATCCCACCGTGACCCCGTTCGAGTTGCTGGAACTGCTCAACAGCTTCTATCCCAACGCTCGCCAGCCAGCCGAATTGCTCGATCTGGTTGGCCTCACCGATTCCGCCAACACACGATACAAACAGCTCTCTGGCGGGCAACAGCGTCGGCTGGCTCTGGCCGCCGCGATCATCGGCCATCCGAAACTTCTCTTCCTCGATGAGCCGACGTCGGCAATGGACCCGCAGGCACGTCGGGTCACCTGGGAACTGATCGAAGCCCAGCAGCAGCAAGGCACAACGATCATCCTGACGACACACTCCATGGACGAAGCCGAGCGCCTTGCCGATCGGGTCGCGATTATCGACCACGGCAAATTGCTGACGCTCGAGGAGCCATCCGCGCTGCGACGAAACGGGGGAAGCACCGTCCGCTTTTCCGGGCCGGACAGCATCGATCCAGCCGACCTGGCCGGGATTCCGGCAGCCTCGGAAATAATAGCCAAGGGGTCGGGGCAGTTCGTCATCGAGACCGATGATCCGATTGCGCTGCTGGACGAACTCACCACATGGGCACGTCAACGTGGAATACTCCTCGATGATCTGCGTGCCGGGCACGAGACGCTGGAAGATGTCTTCCTGCGACTGACCGGGCATCAGATTCGTGAGTAGTGGCCCGTTACTGGATTCGAGCAGAATGTCCGCACTGATCGCCCAGACACGGATGGAAATCCGCCTGACCATGCGCCGTTTCGAAGCGGTGCTGATTACGATGGTCGTGCCCGTTATCCTGCTGATCTTCCTGGGACTGATCGGCCTGGCGCCGGAAGAGTACAGCCGACCGGTCGATTTCCTCCTGCCGAGCATGCTCGTGCTGGCCGTTATGTCGACTGGCCTCGTCGGGTTGTCGATCCGCACGGCCTACGAGCGAAGCTACGGCGTGCTCAAACGGCTCGGCTCCACCCCGCTCAGTCGGGGAAACCTGCTCCTGGCGAAGATCAACTCGGTCATTCTGGTGACGCTGATTCAGATCGTGGTTCTGATCGGGATCGCCGCGCTCGGGTTCGGATGGCGCCCCGAGGGAAACCTGCTTCTGGCGGGCATCGTGCTGGTAATCGGGACGGCAACGTTCGCCGGTCTGGGGCTGTTGCTGGCCGGGATTCTCCGGGCAGAGACGACGCTCGCCGCGGCAAACACCATCTACATCTTCCTGCTTTTGTTCGGTGGAATTATCTGGCCTGCAGAGCGTTTGCCGGGCGCGGTTTCCGTGGTCAGCTCGCTTCTGCCATCCAGCGCATTTGCCACCGCACTGCGGGATATTCTCTCGACAGGTGAGGCGCCAGTCACCCCGATTATCATTCTGTCGGTCTGGGGTATTGCTGGTATTCTGATAGCGAGTCGAACGTTCCGGTGGGAGTAAGACGGAGTCTATGAGCAGCGATCAGGCACACGAGGACCAACAGGAAGATTCAACGCCGCGATCGAAGATCAAATCGCGGAAAGAGATCGAGCAGGAGAAGAGCCCGGCTCCGGCACGGCGTCCAACGCCGACCTCAATACTGCTCTACGTCGGCCTGGTGGTCGTCCTGTACATCTACTGGGCGCTTTTCCCCGGGTTCCCGCCGCTGGAACTCGAAGCCAACCTGGGCACGTCGATCTTCATCCGTCTGCTGGTGATCTTCCTGCTGATCAACCGATCGGTGGTTGGCTGGTTCATCGGAATCGTGCTGGAAACGATATACATCATCGTCTTCTCGTTCCAGATTGCGTCCATCGGTGGAGATAGCGCCGCAAAACTCTGGGGATTGCTCTTTCTGGCAATCGCCGCGCTGGCGCTCTTGCTGACCCGCACCTCACGCCATCACGTCTGGTCGAAGGGTGATGAAGCAGAGCCGGATGCACACACCTTCAAGAGCACCAGGACCGATGATCAGGCGGAACCGGCGTCATCATCTTCGAGATCGTCGTCGTCTTCCTCCATGTAGACCGCGGTGACCACCACGTCGTGCAGGCCAGTGGAACCATCCGGGAGCGCTGACTGCTCCTCCTCGATCTGTGGGGTGCCATCACCTTCGTAGGCTCGGGCGTAAATCCAGGTCGAATGCTCTTCTTCTGGCACCCAATCGTACGACCATCGAACCCAGCTGCTGTCCGACAATGCGTCTTCGACTTCTGCATCGACCCATGTCTGGCCGCTGTCCAGCGAAACCTCAACCTGCGAGATGCCACGATCTCCGGAGTACGCCACACCACCGATCAGTGTCGGTTCACCAACCGGCACATTGCTCTGATAGAACGGTGTCACGATCTTGGACATCGTGAGCACCGGCGCTTCATCCGACCAGCCCCGCTCCTGCCAGTAACCGGTATAGACCTCACCAACCGGCTCGATCCGGTTGATCCACTTCACGTGCTTCATTCCATAGATACCTGGAACCACCAGACGCAGCGGGAAACCATGCTGATCCGGGAGTTGCTGCCCATTGAGCTGGTAGGCCAGAATCACATCGTCCGACATCGCCTTCTCGAGCGTGATGGAGTCCGAGTAATCGTCCTCGGCATGAAGCGCCACGTCGACCACCCCGTCCCGAACACCCGCTCGCTCCAGAATCGCGCGCAAGGGAACGCCGGTCCACTCGCCGTTGCTGATGTACTCACCACCCACGGTGTTGCTGATGCACTCCAGCGTGGTGACCTGGGTAACTGACTCCATCTCCAGAATGTCATCGTAGGTGAAGCCAATATCGGTTTCGACTTCGCCATCGACAACCAGGATCCAGTTGTCGGCGTTGACCGTGGGATCAACCACATTCTTGGATACCGTGTAGAAGTCGCCCAGTGGCGTAATCGCCGGGGGAAGCTCACCTTCCGTGTCGGTCAGTCCGGTCGGCTGACTTCGGGTAGCCAGGCCATCCATGAATCGTCCGAGGTAGGCCACAGAAATAACCGCCGGAACACCGAGCGTCGCCCAGCGCATGAAGCGGCGGCGGCCTGGATCGATCTCGACCCCATCACGCTCCAGCGCACTGAAGACACCGGTGACGATCGCCACCCCGAACACGCCGGCGATGACGAAGAAAGCCAGCATCGCGTTGGATGCTCCAGCGGTGGAGTCCATCGCGAAGATGCCGAGTCCTCCGAGGGGAGCCATCACCAGACCGAGCATCAGCCAGACGGCACCGATCAATCCGGGCAGAACCAGCCAGGGAGAGGTGCCACGCCGCATGATGTTCTCGGTCGCCAGACCGATGAACCCGCTGACGATCACCTGACCGAGCACGATCCCGGCAAACGCCAGCGGCTTGGCCCAGGATTCGAGGAACCCGAGAATCTGGCCGAACGTCTCGACGGGGATGATCGCGGTCATCCGGTCAGAAAGCATCTGGGGAACCACCGGCGCGCGCCAGAGATCCCCGAGGGCGATCATGACTGCAGTTGCCAGAACACCAGCGATCAGGCCAGAGTAGAAACCGGGGCGGCGGATGAAGTCGAAAGACATGGTAGCGCTCCCTGGGGCTGGTGGATCGAGTAGGCGTTTGTCTAATTCTACGGATTTCGTACCAATGGAGTCTAATATCCGGTAGGGATGAGTAAATCCGGGCTTCTCCCTCTCCTGGTTCTGGACCCAGGGCACCTCCCCCGTCGCACTGTCACTCCGACCGCCCCCCTGTCACCCCGACGAAGGAAGGGTCTTCCGCCTTCCTTGTCGCCCATGCCCGAACACGAGCCCACCAACAGGGAAGATCCCTCCTGCGTCGGGATGACAGCAAGGAGCGTCAGCTTCGATGTCGGCAGAAACGGAGTTGATGGACCAGCGTATCGACTTCTCCCTCTCCCAGTATTGGAAGAGGACCACTGTTTCACGACTACGAACACGAGCTACCAGTTAAAAGAAAAAGGGGCCGTGGGAGAGACGGCCCCGGTACAGGGAGGGCGGGGAAACGCTGAAGCGGGTGTGAACGCTTGCGGCGTTCAGCCTGCTTGCAATCTGGGGGCAGATTGCGGTTTTCCCCCCGAGCTATACGTAGTGTACGTACGCTCTGATACCTATTGTACGTACACCCAGAAATTTGTCAAGGTGTCACGCGAAATTGCCCCACCATCCGCTTTCCTGCCGGAACTGCTAAGCTACGTGCCAGAACGTCGACTCTCGGGAACATTTGCCAACTCAGAACAGGAGACTTCCATGGCTGCCCCGCTTCGTGTTGGACTCA
>SLFF01000046.1 GCA_007124395.1 Thermomicrobiaceae bacterium
ACGGTGACCCAGATGGCCAACTTGATGGGCTCTCTGTTCACTGATCAGTACTCCGAGGAAGGCGCCGACGCAATCGACAACTGGGAAGATGACGGTGAAGAACCAATCCCGGAAGATCAGATTGCCGCGGCAATGTTCGAAGCCGAAACGGCGATTCACGATGTCCTCCGGGGTTCTCGCAGCGTCGAGCTTCGGCCGCAGGCGTCACGGATTCGCCGCCTCCAGCACGAACTGGCCGAGCGGTACAACGTCGAGTCCCGAAGTCTTGGGTCGGATCCGTTCCGCCATGTTGAGGTGCTTCGTCGAGGTGAGTTCGCGTGAGCCTCTTGGTGACATTCGAAGGTCCGGACGGTGCCGGAAAATCAACACAAATCCAGCTGGTAGCCCGGCGCCTCGAGGCGAACGGGCTATCGGTTGTAAAGACCCGTGAGCCAGGCGGAACGCCGCTCGGAGAACGCGTCCGGGCGGTCTTGCTGGACCCTGGCGACTGTGCTATCGTCCCGCGGGCTGAAGCGCTGCTGATGGCGGCAGCTCGGGCCCAGCATGTTGCCGACGTCATCATGCCGGCATTGTCCGATGGCCGCGTCGTGCTGTGTGATCGGTTCTCGGATTCGACCCTGGCGTATCAGGGTGCGGGCCGGGGCCTGCCGACTGAGAATCTGAACATGTTGCAGGCGTTTGCAACCGATGGGCTGCAGCCCGATCTGACGATTCTGCTAGACATCTCTGCAGAAAACGGTCTGGAGCGGAGACGGTCTTCTGGCACGCCGATGAATCGGCTCGACCAGGACAGTCTTGCGTTTCACGAACGCGTCCGTGAGTGGTATGTTCAGGAAGCGAAGGCGCATCCAGAGCGCTGGGTGTTGCTGGAGGCTGGTCGGGCGCAGGATGATCTCGCCGACGAAATCTGCCAGGTGATTCTCGACCGATCAGGTCAAGCAGCCGCACGCGCGGATGCGAACAGGAAGAGTGAATGAAACTCGTTTTCGCCGTCGTTCAGGGCAAAGATGCAGATGGACTGACAGCGGCGCTGCGAGCTAGCGGCTACCGCTTCACTCAGGTTAACAGTGCGGGTGGGTTCCTTCGGGAGCACAACGTCACGGTTATGGTCGGCGTCGATGATGCGGCGGTTCCGGACGTCCTGAGAGTTGTCAAACAGAATTGTTATAGTCGCACGCAGTATGTGAACCCGTTGCTGCCAGTAATCGAGCCGGGTGAATTCTATGTGCCCAGCCCGGTCGAGGTTCAGGTCGGCGGGGCAACGGTTTTTGTGCTGAATGTTCGCCATTATGAGCGCATGGGTTAGTAGGCGGCGAGTTGTCGCGCACTAGTCGCTGGAGTTGCATCCGTTTATGGAAGCGTTGATCGCGCGTTCCGTCCAGATTCTCATAGCCCTGGGTGGCGCGTATATTCTGACGTTGTGGTTCGCAATCGTCGTCTGGACATTTCAGGATATCCAGGCACGCAGCCGTAGCGTCGTCGCACAGATCTTCTCCACGCTCGTGGTGCTGATTTTCTCGATCCCCGGACTTCTGATCTACCTGATTCTGCGCCCACGCTATACCCTCGATGATGCGTTCCAGCGATCGCTGGAAGAGGAATACCTGATGCAGGACCTGGAAGAGCTTCCGCTCTGTCCGGGTTGTCAGCAGTATGTCGAAGATGACTGGGTGTTCTGCCCGAACTGTCGCACCGAACTACGGGATAACTGTATTGCCTGTGATCAGTTGATCGATCTCCGATGGGACATCTGCCCGTTCTGCGGGACCGAGCAGTACGAGGATGAAGATGCGCCTCTTCCGGAGCCTGTGATTCAGCCAGTTATGGCGCCATCACCACAATTCCTCGGTCGGCCGCAGATGACCCAGACAGACGTGTTCCGGTTGCAGGAATCCGAGCAACACACCCGACCGATCATTCCAGCTACGGTCAGGGTCGATCTGAGAAGTGGCGATGTGCTGAAAGAGGCAGTGCCAGAGCTGCCCATTTCAACGCCGATCAATTCGCTCGGTGGCCCGGGCGAACTGCGACGAGTGACGCTGGCTGAAAATGGCGATAAGCCGGTTGCGGATAGCAGTGAAGCGATGACGCCGGATCCAGTTGACACACCGGATGCCGTGGCTGATGACGGTGCCGACTCGCCTGATGTCACCTCAGACATTCTGGCGGATGGGGCAGCGAGTTCAGATGCTGATGGCGACGAATCCGTTCTAGAAGACTCCACTCCGGCCCAGGCAGCAACCTCGGCAGACGAGGTGACCGAGACTGACTCAGTGATAGCCGATGATTCGGTGGCTCAGGATCAGGAAACGGCGTCCGACAAGCTGGAAAACGAATCCAGCACAAAGCCGACGAAGCGGCGAAAGCGCCGGCGGAAGCCTCGCGAAGCAGACGCCGACAGCTAGTTTCGGCCGACCATTGAGCTACCCGAGCAAGTCCTTCAACGCTGGTTCTACATCCGGAAACTTGAACTCGAACCCTGCCTCCAGCAGCCGGTGCGGCACCACGTACTGTCCATAGATCAGATGATTGGCGAATTCGCCAACTGCGGCCCGCAGCGCAAACCCCGGGGCGGGCATGAATGATGGTCGGCCGAGCGCCTTGCCGATCGCTTTGCTGAACTGTCGATTGCTGGCCGGGTTGGGTGCGCTCAGGTTGATCGGCCCCGCGAGATCACTCTCCTTCAACAGGAATCGCAACGCTTCGACGTGATCCCGGATATGAATCCAGGAGACGCCCTGTTTCCCGGAGGCGATCGGCCCGCCGACGAAGAACTTGAACGGCATCGCCATCAACGGCAGTGCGCCTTCGTTCCCATCGAGCACAATTGCATTGCGAATCAGCGCCCGTGAGGTTCCGAGCGCCTCGAGCGGCTCAGTACTGGCTTCCCAGTCGATGCACACCCGAGAGAGGAAATCGTTCCCGGCCGGTTCGTCCTCGGTTAAATACTTGTCGCTTCGGTGCCCATAGTAGTTGACTCCTGAGGCCTGAATGAGCCGGGCAGGTGCGGTGCCAGCCTTGTTGGCCGCATCGACGATAGCGTGTCCTGCATTGATCCTGCTGTCGTAGATCCGCTGTTTCTTGGCTTCGGTCCAGCGTTCGCTGCCGATGCTGTCTCCGGCGAGGTTGACGATTGCGTCGGTGTCGGCCAGTTCATGACTCCAGCCTTCGCCGGTCTGACTGTCCCACTGGACGATTCGGGCTTCTGATGCCAGTCCATCGGGCCGCTTGCTGCTCCGCGACAGGATGACGATTTCGTCTCCATCCTGTGCCAATCGCTTGCTCAACGCCCGGCCGATCAGGCCAGTGCCACCGGTGATAATGATCTTCATGTTGGGTTCTCATTCTGTGCTTGCGAACATCCTCCTCGTGAAGAGTCTGATCGCATGAACGGGACCGGGGCGTGGCGGTTGAACCAGCTAGCGGTGGGTTCCCAGCGACGGCACCGCCTGAGGCCGGATCATGTAGTTGAATTTGCTGCGGAATGTCTGGTAGAAGTCAGTTCCTTCGACCATGACGAGCTGAAACTCGGCTTCCGCAGCGGAGATCTGAATAATGTCTCCTTTGTGGAGTTCTCCATCAGCGGTGCCATCCAGCAGCAGATCACAAGGTGAATCATTGACGATCACCAGCTCGATCTTCGCCGACTCCGGAACCACGATGTTGGTGCGAATCGGAGAATGCGGGCAAATCGGCACCACCGCAAAGCCACGGACTCCGGCGCCAAGGGCTGGCCCTCCAGCTGCCATGCAATAGGCGGTGCTTCCCTGCGGCGTGGCTACGATCATCCCGTCGCCCGGATAGGTGTTGACAAACTGTCGATCGATGTAGACCTCGATGTCCACCATTGATGAACCACTCCGCAGCACCACATCGTTGACGGCCCACCCGCTGAACCGCTCGTCGCCAGACCGGAGGAGCCGTGCGGAGAGCGTCGGGCCGGACTGGATCCGGTAGTTGCCGGAGATTAGTAGATCCAGCGCTCGTTTCCAGTCGTCGCGCTCGATCATCGCCATGAATCCGACTTTGCCGACGTTTATGCCCAGCAGTGGTGTGTTCGGGTAGGTATGGGCCATGCGCATGATGAGGCCATCGCCACCAAGGGCGACGAGGACATCGACTGTCGACGGATCTGCCTGAAGCTCGTCCTCATGGACAACGGTGCAGGACTGCTCACTCAGCCATTTTGCGACGTCTACGCCGAGCGCTTGTGCTTCGTCCTTGCTTCGGGCGCAAACCAGCCCGATTCGCATTGTCATGAGTTCCAGCTCTCTTCAGAAATCCGCTATGCAATCGCAAAAAGCGGCAATCGCTTTGTCAGCTAATGGTATCGCAACGCGGTATGCTCTGAAATAACGACAACGTCGAATCAACATCAGTCCAGGTGGAGTATTTTCGGTGAGCAACACTGGCGAATCGCGACAGCGATCACGTGTCTATCGATGTGAGGGAATCGTTATTCGCCGGCGAGATTTCGGCGAGGCGGACCGACTGGTGACCGTCCTGACGGACGATCATGGAAAGGTTCGGGCACTGGCCAAAGGCAGTCGTCGAACCAAGAGTCGCCTGGGCGGACACCTCGAGCCGTATGCACGGGTACGACTGATGCTGGCGCGTGGCAGGAACCTGGACATCATCACATCGGCTCAGGTACTGGAACCGATGACGCATCTGCGTCGCGAAGAGCGCTCGATCCTCTACGCCTCACACTGGTCCGAAATTGCCGACCAACTGATGGCCGAATCGGAACAGAATCGGTTTGGCTATGGCGTTCTGGTGCGGGCGCTAACATCGCTTGACCTCGGCAGGGATCCGGTGATTACCTCGCGGATCTGTGAATGGGAGTTTCTGGCGGCCTCTGGATTTCAGCCGGAACTGTTTCAATGCACCGGGTGCGGCCGTCAGATCGAGCCTGGCGGCAACGGGATACATATCGAGGCGGGTGGCGTGGTCTGCCCGGAATGCCACGCACTGGATCCGCTCTCTCGCGCTGTCAGCAATGATGCGTTGCGCGTATTGCGGGCGATTGGTCGGGGCGATGGCGGTCTTCTGTATGACCGACCGCTCAATGACGACCTGCTTAGGGAAATCGAGCAGTTGCTGATCGGTTACCTGAGAAGCGTTATTGAGCGTGATCTGCAGGCGTGGCAGATCCTCAGTTCTCTAGAGGACGGAACGACCTGGGGCACGCCAGGTCAATAGCCTAGCGCGCTTTGATCGACCGTTGCGGTCTTCGTCGGGCGGGGTTGGGCTGCGGTGTCTCTCGCTGAACCAGGCGTCCGATGCTGCTCAGCACAGCGGTTGCTGCAGCTGCCAGCCGGCGTGGTCGAGAAGCGCGTTGTCTTGCGCCGTCGAGAATAGTGATCGGCTCTGGAGCGGCTTCTGTGACCCCGCTATTTCCCGAATTCGATACCGGTGCCGTGTCACGCTGTGGAATCATCGACTGAAGCTCGGCTCCCTCGATCGTCTCGACGTCCATCAGTCGAACGGCGATCTGCTCCAGTTCATCCCGGTACTCCCGGATGAGGTCGAGCGCCAGACGATGTGCATCGGAGACAATAACCAGCGCCTCTTGCTCCGCCGCGAAGGTCGATTGTGGCGAGAGTGGCGGGGCTGTGCCGTTACCGGCGGACAAGAGACCGAACGTCTTCCCCATTCCGTAGCGCTGAACCATCGACCCGGCGATACCGGTGGCCTGCTCCAGATCATTCGACGAGCCGGTGGTGACTTCCTCGAACACGACTTCCTCGGCTGCCATACCGGCCAGCAGGCCGGCAAGTCGCTGCTCGAGCTGCGTGCGTGTCCAGAGGCCCCGATCTTCTTCCGGGGTAATCATGGTGAATCCGCCGGCCTGACCGCGCGCCACGATCGACACTTTGCGAACGGTGTCAGCGTGGGGTAGCACGTGAGTTACCAGGGCGTGGCCAGCTTCGTGGTATGCCACGACTCGACGTTCATGCTCGCTGAAGCGGCGACCCGTTCTGGCCGGACCCGCCAGTGTTCGTTCCAGTGCTTCGGCCATGTTTGCCATCGTAATCGAGACTTGCTGGTCGCGTCCGGCGAGGATCGCCGCCTCGTTGACGACGTTGGAGAGATCGGCGCCAGTCAATCCGGCGGTGCGAGCGGCGATCTCCTCGAAATTAACATCACCAGCAATCGGCTTTCCTCGGGCATGGACGTTGAGAATTGCCCTTCGTGCTTCACGATCGGGGAGTTCCACATGCACTTTGCGGTCGAACCGGCCCGGACGCAGCAGTGCGGAATCCAGCACATCAGATCGGTTCGTGGCGGCAATCACGACCACGTTGCTGCGCTCGTCGAACCCGTCCATTTCCACAAGAATCTGGTTCAGCGTCTGGTCGTACTCTGAGCTGTTCTCGGAGCGCCCACGACGTCGACCGATTGCGTCGATCTCATCGATGAAGATGATGGATGGTTCGACTTCGCGAGCCTTCTTGAAGAGTTCCCGGACGCGTGATGCACCGACACCGACATAGAGCTCGACGAACTCTGCACCGCTGACCGAGAAGAAATTCGCGTTGG
>SLFF01000372.1 GCA_007124395.1 Thermomicrobiaceae bacterium
GATCGGTCCGAATCAACGCGGCCGATGCGGTAACCGACTCAGCTGCCGGAAACAGCCGGGATTCGCTCCTGCCAACCGTCGCCTCCTGCGCCAGGTTCCCGATGGTTTGCTCGAAGTTCGGGAATCCTTCTGAACAGGATCGAACCGACACGGGAACGGCATCCCCATTCGAATCAGTTGCCCAGCGTCGAAACTGTCGCCGCCCGGCAAGACCTTCCGCGAAATGCAGCAAGGTCATCCGGTTTAGCCCGACCCCGGAAAGCAGAACATATCCTCGCTGCTTGGTCAGCTCCCTGAGCGGAGCATACACGTCATCCCAGGCCTGATCATCAACCAGCAGGTGAGCCCTCGGCCCGACCGCCGTGAAGGAATTATGCGGATGATTCCCCCGGCACCGTTCAGTGCGACGAAGTACGGCTGCCGAGATCGCACCCATCGACTCATCGACCAGATCGAGGTCAGGTGAATAGACGACGTCGCTCTGAACTGGCAACGATTGTGCCCGGGTTGCGTCCCAGCCATTTCGTTCGATCATCTGGTCTGGATGCGGCCGAACCTCGAGCTGCGCACCCGAAAACGTGGGGACCATGATCGTGCAACCAGCATCGAGAAATGTGTCGATAATCGTATCCGCGCCACCATCAACATGCTCGAAACTCTCGGGGCATGCATGCAGGCAGACGAATTCACCGTTCAGCCCGAGAGAGGCCACCTGCTGGCCGATCTCGTGGCGAGTCACTTTGACTGTCACGTAGTCCATACGTCTGCGGCTCCAAAAACATCTCACGTCGTTCGTGGTCGGATCTCTACCGGATACGTCGCAGCGAATCGTCGTACTACCCGACGACGCCGGCGCATTACCGACCTCACCACCCATGAACGCATGAAAAGGGCCACGTACAGGAAATTGAGTGGGGTCTACGCATGTCAAAAGCGTTAAGGCCCAAGTTTGTGAGTATAACAAACATAGGGATCAGTACTTTCCCCGTCCTCTGAACCTGATGAAGAGATACACCATGATCGTCGTGACCATCGTGAGCAGCACAACGGCAAGTTCCAGCGGCATAGCGACGTCAAGCCTCCTTGATCCGAGAACTCCAGCGATGACCGACTATGCGACGGCTCCTCTCCGCAGCACGAAGCGACATCATCCAACGAGACGGCGAACTCAGCAAGCATGATGGCATTGATCAATGTATCCGATCAATCGATCGCGAGATCGACGCCAGCGACGAGAATCGCCTGGCAAACGAAACGAGCGGCCCTGCGAAGGAGCCGCTCGATCTGGATAACTAATTGATTGTCAGGCGTCCCGGCGATTGAACACGATTCCCGCGATTACAAACGCTCCAACGATCCAGGCGATGATCGCGATGATCGCCGGAGCCTGGGAGGCATAATATATGTCGCTCGGAGCTATTATGCCGGAAAGGCTGTAAATCGCTTTATCTGGCAGGTAGCCTAAGACGTTCTCCTGCACCCATGTCGGCAGCAAACTCGCGATCATCCGGGGGATCAAGAAGATGCCGACCGAGATCGTGACCGCGCTGGCCGTTCCCCGGAGCAGGAAGCCTATCGAAAGGGGAATGACTGTATACATCAGCCCACCGACCACAATCGAGACAATCAGGAACCGGTTGACCCCCTCATCTCCGAGCGCAGCACTTGGTGCCCCGTAGGCAGTATTGATAATCTGGCTGGCGAAAAACATGCCGAGCACCATAATCAGTGAGAGAATTAGCCCGATTGCGGACACCGTTACCATCTTGCCAGTCAGCAGGCGCCAACGATCTGGCGTCACGGAAACAGATGTTCGGATCGTGCGAGATTCGTACTCGGAGGTCACAGCCAAGGCGCTGAAGACCATCAACAGTATAGAGCCGAATTGCATTCCGATGATGCTGCTGGACAAGGGATCTATAGATGACTGATCTCCTAACGTAAGTCCTTCCACGAACGAAAACATTGCTGCGAGTCCGATCGAGAGCGCAACTGCCAAGAACAAGATGATCCAGGTAGAGCGCACCGACCGCAGCTTGATCCACTCTGACGCAATTGTCGAACTCAAGCCGATCGATCGGGTACCGGCCGACCGACCACCGGCAGGCCGGTCACCGGCATGTTCGCGAAGCGGCTCTGTTGTTGCCGTCATCTAGATTGTCCTTTCACCGGAGGCTTTCCGGACTGCTTCCTGGATATGTTAGAGTTTCAGGAAGCAGCCCGGTAATCCACCGAATCGTGTGTCAATTCCATAAAGGCTGCCTCGAGGCTGGCCCGCCGAGGTGCGAGTTCATGAAGCACGATCCCATGCTGAACAGCAATTTCACCAATCGCCGGGGCTGTAATGCCGCTGACAATCAGCTCATGTTCGACACTTTGGGAAATTGAGGCGCCGGCAGATTCCAGCAGCAGGGCAAGCTGAGCGGCCTGTGGCGCGACAACTTTGACGTGGTTCAGGTTGCTGCGCTGGGTGATTTCGGCAATTGGCATATCCGCGATCAGCTTGCCGCGACCGATCACCAGTACGTGGTCGGCAGTCAGCTCCATCTCGCTCATCAGGTGGCTGGAGACGAACACCGTCCGGCCCTCATCGGCAAACCGGCGAAAAAGCGACCGCACCCAGCGGATCCCCTCTGGATCGAGCCCGTTAACCGGCTCGTCCAAGATCAGAGCCGGCGGATCTCCGAGTAGAGCTGACGCGATCCCAAGGCGCTGATACATCCCCAGCGAAAACCCGCCAACCTTCCTGCCAGCGACATCGTTCAGGCCAACAAGTTCCAGCACCTCATCGACCCGTCGCGTAGCTAGGCCCGCCGCCTTTGCCTGCCAATTCAGATGGTGCCAGGCGGAGCGCCCGACATGGACCGCGGATGCGTCTAGCAGCGCACCAATTTCCTGTATCGGAGCCGCAAGATCGCGATAGGACTTGCCGTTCACAGTCACTCGTCCACCGCTGGGGTTATCGATCCCGAGGATCATACGCATCGTTGTTGATTTGCCAGCCCCATTCGGACCCAGGAAACCGGTAACGATTCCGGGCTTCACCTCAAACGTGAGCTGGTCCACGGCGAGTTTGTCACCGTATTTCTTCGACAATTGTTCTGCTTTGATCATCCGGTTCTGGCCTTTACTGGTAAAGCTTAGTCGACGCTGGTTTTGATGTTTTCAGCTATTCGATCGCCGTCGTCCTGATAACAATCCCAAAATCCGTCCGGGTCTGCTTCGTGCTACGGGCCACTAGATCCAGTCAGGATCAGCGTATGCATTCCAGCTGTGTCTCGCGTAACTCGCTCGAGTATCCATTTTAGAGTGGAGGCGGTCCGTCCGTTCCCTGCTCGTTGAGCCAGACGAACGAGATAGAAACCAAATCGTTACGCTTACGTGAGCGGGCAGGAAACCCGCGCTGTCAAATTACCCGGCAACTCGGGTAAGACGACCTCGCTGAAGACAATCGCTACGCTGGGTTCTGCTCCGTATGAGGCTGTATTTCCTCGTTCGCGCCTCCTCAACACCGGCTACTACCGACGAGATTCACCCAACGCCTTTTGGCATTCTTGCCCTTACCCAATATTTGTTCAATTGACAAGCATACTAGCACTCTAACTACTATTTCGCAATGACTGCATCGTCGACGAACAGGCAGCGTAACCCGGCATCTGAGTGTGCTCTCGGTGCATCATCCAGGGTGCACAGGGCCAAATGTGTGAGAATCGAGAACGAGGCAGGTGATGCAAACTATTGGGAGAACTTCCATTGGCAAACCATAGTGGGCGTTCCGAATGCAAGTGTGGGAGCGGAATAGGTGATTGACGCGCTCTCCTCGAGCTCAACGTGGCGGTGATGCAGCCGGTTCGTCGCGCCGGCGTTCGGATAGTGGATCATCCCGATGCCCAGTGCACCAGGTTCCAGCAAGCAGAACGGCATGCTGGCCGCACCGGCAGCGAAGACTGAATCTGACCGACACATCCGATGTCACCCGCAACCACGAACACGTTCCGCCGCCGATATCGGAACAAAGAAAGAACGCCGAATTTCTGTCTAACGCGTTGAGAATGATTACGGCAGTACCTGTCCTTTCCATCGTTCGCGGTCAGCAGGACCCTGCGCTACCTGATAGGATGCCCGGCGGGAGTTCATATCCAATTGAGCGGTAGGTGGGTGGGCATAATAATATGACACATCAGACGGGAAGACTCGGTCGAGACGCCTACTACATGGGGATTGCCCTGGCCGTGCGCGAGCGCGCCAACTGCATCGGCAGCCGCGTGGGGGCAGTGGTAGTGCTTGAAGACCGCGTCATCGCGACTGGATACAACGGAACGCCGATGGGGATGATCAACTGCGATGAAGGCGGTTGCGAGCGCTGCAACGATCCGGGGCGGTTTCCATCCGGTTCTGGGTATGATGTCTGCATATGTGTCCATGCTGAGCAGAACACGCTGCTCACGGCGGCCCGGTTCGGCATCGCAGTCCGTGGGGCGGCGATCTACTCCACCATGCGGCCCTGTTTTGGCTGCACCAAAGAACTGCTCCAGGCGGAGATCGCCCAGGTCATGTACCTGCACGACTGGACTCCGCCAGACGATCTTCGCCAGCAATACGAATTGATCCAGTCACAATTCCCGCACGGCATCCGGCAGGTGCAGGTTCATGATCCACGAATCGAGTGGGCTATGCCTCGTGGCACCCGCCAGCCGACGGAAACTGGGCATACGCCGACGGGTTGAGGATCGACATAGATCAGAAAAACTCATCAAGAACGGACACACTTCATGAATCTTCTCGACATCGTTCAGCGCCAGCCAGTTCCCGAACCGTGGGCCGAGGGAGAGAAGATCCCATGGGATGATCCCGCGTTCAGTGAGCGGATGCTGCACGAGCATCTCTCGGACCTGCACGACGCGGCCAGTCGCCGACCTGCCACGATCGATCGGCACGTCGAATGGATCGATCGTCAGGTGCTGCAAGGGACATCGGCCCGGATTCTCGATCTCGGGTGTGGTCCGGGACTCTACACCAGCCGTCTGGCACAACTCGGCCATCAGTGTGCAGGTATCGACTTCTCTCCAGCCTCGATCGCTTATGCACGTGAGCAGGCGAAGACGACCGGGTTGACGTGTACCTACGTTCAGGGCGATGTCCGGGAGGCCGAGTTCGGCCCGGCCTGCGATCTGGCGATGATGATCTTCGGCGAGATCAACGTCTTTCACCCGGACGACGCTACGGCGATCCTGCGAAAGACCCGCGACTCGCTCAACGACGGCGGCACGCTGCTGCTCGAAACTCACACGCATGACGCGGTCGAGGCAATCGGACATCAGACTCCGCGGTGGAAGTCGTTCGAGCGCGGGCTGTTTTCCGAGAAACCGCATCTGCTGCTGGAAGAGTGTTTCTGGGACGACGAGCGACAGGTCGCCACGACCCGCTACATGGTCGTGGATGCGGCAACTTCCGAGGTGGATCGATACGCCGCCAGCGTGCAGGCCTACTCCGATGCCGACTATCGCACGATGTTGAGCGAGGCCGGGTTCCAGGTGATCGAAGTGGTCGACGCGCTCGATGGCACGGACACCCCCGGCGACTTCGTCGTCTACGTTGCGGCGGCGGACTGAGGCAGGCCTGACATGAACCGAATCCATGGCATCGTCGTCGATTGCGCGAGCCCGGTCCGGCTCGGGGAGTTCTGGCAGGCAGTGCTCGGATGGGAGTATCGTCGCCAGGCCGAAGACTGGGTATCGCTACAGAATCCAGACCCGAACGGCCCGAATCTCAGCTTCGATAGGGTCCCGGAAGGAAAGATCGTCAAGAACCGGGTGCATCTGGATATCCGGCCGCTGGGGCGTTCTCGTGACGAAGAGCGCGCGCGACTGGAATCACTCGGAGCAACCACGCTCCGACTGGTCGACGACAACCCGCAGGACATCCACTACATCATGGCCGATCCCGAAGGGAACGAGTTCTGCCTGCTGGAGCGGTGAGGAACAACCGGGCACGTGCCCCCCGGTCAGAGAGAAACCACCACCTCGTCGCCATCGATCTGCACCTGATAGGTCTGAATCCGGAGCCGATCTGGATCGCACGGTGAGCGTCCGGTGGCGATGTCAAACTCGTAGTTGTGCCAGGGACAGACCACAACAGTCCGCTGCTCATCCGGACGAGATTCCCCGACGGTATCGCCAACCCACATGCGTTCCACCTTGCCGTTGACCAGTGGCGCGCTCTGGTGGGCACAGTCACTGCCAACGGCGTAGAAGTCGCCGGATTCATCGCGCACCAGAAGGATGCCGCGACGGCCGAGCTGGAATTGCTTCATCTCGCCGGGTTGAAGGTCGGTCGATTTGCAGAGCGTGTGTTGTTTCAATGCGTTCTCCTCCGTATTCATTCGCCACCACAGGCCGACATCCGCCAAAATTTCTCCCTCTCCCAGTATTGGGAGAGATTCTATGGATTGGTTTCAAGTCGAACTGGACCAGCGGCCGCCTTAGCCGGGCTGCTGGTTCACCCGTTTCGGGTCGTAGTCGGTAC
>SLFF01000004.1 GCA_007124395.1 Thermomicrobiaceae bacterium
ACAGGAACCCGAATCAGTAGCCACCTCGTCGGCACATACTCTGTCCGGTGTCACCGGTATGCTAACGCCAGAACCGGGCCACCATTGACTTCCCGGCAGGAAGCGTGCGAAATATCAGGCACGAACATCAGAAAGGGAGCCAGCCAGACCATGCACATCAAGACAATTTCCGCCGGCCCGATCGAGACCAATGCGTTCGTTGTCGGAGATGAGGCGTCACACGAGGCGATCATCATCGATGCGCCGCCCGAATCCGCCGATCGTCTCCTCGATGCTGTCCGTGACGACGGGTACACGGTTCAGCTGATCGTGCTGACCCATGCCCATTTCGATCACGTCATCGACGCCGCACGGATCAAACAGGAGACCGGCGCACCACTGGCAATCCATGAAGACGCCATGACGCAACTCCGCCAGATAATCCAGGGCGGACAGGCACCGTATACCGTCGAAGACATTGGACCGGATCAATACCTGAATGAGGGTGACGAGATCGCCGTCGGGACGCTGCGCTTCAGCATCCTGGTGACGCCGGGGCATGCCCCGGGGCAGGTCTCCCTCTATGAAGAGACCGAGCAGGTTCTCTTCGGTGGCGATACACTGTTTCCCGGCGGCTACGGGCGTGCCGATCTGCCCGGATCCAGCATGGAAGAGACCCGCCAGTCGATACGGAAGCTGATGGAGCTCCCCGATGGCGTGACGGTCTATCCCGGACACGGTCTCCCGGCACAGATCGGCAATGAGCGATCGTGGATGAAGGATGTCGCCGACGGAGGAGAGCTCTAGACGGCGGCTTTCGCCGTCCCGGCTGAGCTGGCCTCTTCCCGTTCGACGATGTGGGTCACCACACCGAGAACGTAGTGGATCGACACGCGATCGTTCGGGTGCGGGTGCGCATACACGGCGGAGGCCGGTAGCCGCACCTGCAGAATGTTCTCGGAATCATCATCGTGCACGTAATAGATGGTCAGGTAGCGGTCTTCCTGAATTTCAAACGGCACGATACCAACGATCGTGGCATTTACGTTCATGGCGGTCGCCTCGCTTTCCAGGCCCCGACCAGGGTCGAAGCGGAGGGCGAACGGACTATCACTGATGGACAGTCGGTTCGTTGGTCGCGCACGGTGTGCCTGAGGTGTGGCACTAATACTACCGTTAGCAGCAAACTTCTTGCCAGTAGATTTTTGCCTTGCCGATCAGCCACCGGCACAGGTGAAACACACCCTGCTGGCAGTCGTGAAAGAGCAGGAGTCTGGATTGCATCAGCTCGGGATTGAAGACATTGTCCGCCTTGCCCTGTCCGAAGATATCGGCACCGGCGACATCACCACCATCGCCACCGTGCCGGAATCCGCCACCGCGAGCGGAGCCTTTCGTGCCAAAGCGGCCGGCGTTGTCTCCGGTATCGATGTCACGGCACGAGTTTTCGCGCTGGTCGACCCGGAGATCGCGTTCGAACCACTACTCGCCAATGGCGAGAAATTCGAGCCGGGCGACGTTCTCGCCACGGTTTCCGGACCGGCTCGGAGCGTCCTGACTGCCGAGCGTGTAAGCCTGAACTTCCTACAGCGACTCAGCGGCGTGGCTACCGTCACGTCACGCTACGTCGAAGCCGTTCAGGGGACCAGGGCGTCGATCATCGACACCCGGAAAACCACCCCGGGGATGCGTTTGCTGGAGAAAGCGGCTATCCGTCATGGTGGCGGACACAATCACCGGGTCGGCCTCTCAGACGGTATTCTGATCAAGGACAACCACCTTGCAGCCATCGGGGACGATGCCATTCGCCGGTCGATTGTCTCAGCGCGAGCAGCTGCACCGCACACGCTCAAGGTCGAGGTCGAAGTCACCAGCCTTGAGCAACTTGACGAGGCACTCGACGCCGGTGCCGATATTGTTCTGCTGGACAATATGGACCCGGACACGATGAGACAGGCAGTTGAGCGGGTCAACGGACGGGCGCTCCTGGAGGCATCCGGCGGCATTACATTCGAGAGCGTCCGGGCCGTCGCCGAGACTGGCGTCGACCTCATCTCTGTCGGTGCGCTGACGCACTCCGCCCCTTCGATCGATATCAGTTTGCAGTTTCAGATCAACACCGGAGCGAGTTCATGAGCGAGCAACCCCGGAAACCACGCAACACCACCGGGGTCGGTGGTGCCGTCGTTCGGGACAATGAGCTTCTCGTTGTCCGCATGACCTATGGCCCCAGCCAGGGTCGATACATGCTCCCCGGCGGGCTGCTCGATCCCGGCGAAACCGCCGATGTCGCCGTCGCCCGCGAGGTTCGGGAAGAGACCAGCATCGAGGCCGTCCCACAGGGGATCATCGGCGTTCGCTGCCGCTATACCGAGCGTGGCACCGATACCTACCTCATCTGGCAAATGGACTATCTCTCCGGAGAGCCGGAAGGAGATGGGCGAGAGATCGAGCACGCCCGTTTCATGACGCTGGAAGAGATCGAGCAACGGGACGATGTGGTGTATCTCGTCTCGTATGTCGCTGGCAAAGTCTTCAATGGTGGGGCCGACGTGCTGGAGTACAAGACCGACTACGAATACCTGATGCCTGGCGCGACACCGGACTCCTGGAAGCTGTTCATGTAGCTGTGCAAGGCCGAAACCGGGGCATCCAGATCCTGTGAATCATCGCTGAATTCACGTAGAGTAGAGCCGTCCGTCGGTGGTCATTCGCTCATCCGTCAGTCAGCTGTGCTGGTATCCAATCAGGATTGTTCAGGTGATGTTCCATGTCCGTGGTTTCGGCCGCCCAGGGATCATTGAGTCTGCCCCGGTCGATCTTGACATTGACCATAGCAATGGGCTTTCTGCTCGTCGCCCGGGGTATGGCCGTACCGTTCTTCATCATCTATTTCGGGCAGGTCCGAGGCTTCGGCGAGGGAACCGCCGGCGCCGGCATCATGATCAACGCCGTGGCCGGCGTTATCTTCACGATTCTCCTGGCCGGACTGATTGACCGCATCGGCACCCGACCGATGCTCATCATCACGATGTTCGGCGTTGGCGTCGCAACGATCCTCTTCCCGTTCGTCAATTCCGTCCCGCTCTTCTTCCTGGTGATGGTCGTCTATGGCGTAGCAGCCCAGCTCTTCTGGCCAGCAGCCGACGGTCTGGCAACCTCGATGATCAACATTTACCAGGCGGCGCGGATGTTCGCCCTGCTGAGAATTGCCAGCGCAGTCGGGGTCGGTCTTGGTGGACTGATTGGTGGATTGCTGGTCTCCGGGGGAGGGGCCGCCGAATACCGTCTGATGTACATCGTGAGCGCAGTCGGCTGTGTTGCCGCTGCGCTGATCGTCCTGTTCTTCATCAAGCCAGATCAGAAAGCACCGTCTCAGGACAGCAGCTTCAGTGATTTCGCCGAAGCGTCAGGCTGGCGGGCCGTGCTGCTTGATCGTCGGTTCCTGTTCAGCCAGCTGATCGTCCTGATTATGGTCGCCGGGATGATGCAGCTTCAGGTTGCCATGCCGCCCTATCTCCGTGCCGAGGCAGGCTTCAACGAAAGTCTCATCGGCGCATTGCTCGCCTTCAAGACCGTTCTCCTTGTGATCTTCCAGATACCAGTGGCCGGAAGAGTTGCCAACTGGCGAAATGGCATCACCCTTTCCCTGGCCGGGATTGCGTTCATGCTGTCGTTTGCCTTCATCGGGTTCTCGCCGTGGCTGTTCGTACTGCCGATCATCGCCGTCTGCATCTTCGTGATCGGGGAGATGCTCTTCATGCCCACCAGCATGGTCATCGTGGTGGACCTGGCGCCAGAGCGATTGCGCGGTCGCTATCTGGCCGTCAACAGCGTTGCCTGGGGTATTGGCTGGGGGTTGTCCTCGCTCATTGCCGGCATGTTGCTGGGCACCAGCGTCCCGTGGATCATCTGGCCAGCTACGATCCTTCTGATGTTCCTCGGAGTCGTTGGTGGCTGGCTCTATGATCGACAGGCTCCTGGTCGCTACGGTGGTATTGCGCCGGCCAGCACGGTCGGTGGCGAAACCTATACCTACCAGCAGAGCCAGGAGAATCCGTCGTTCAATCTCCGGCATCCCACCGAGTTCGAAGGCGAGCCCCGCCCCGAATCATCCGACTAACGGTCGAGGCGGGACCAGACGTCTGGTGCCGGTCTACTTCGCAGCGAGTCGGGCAATAATCCCCGAGAGATCCTCTTCTTCAGCGGCCGGATCATCGCCCGGGATCAGCATCACCAGCAGCTCATCGATATCCGTATCCAGAATCGCCGACAGGCGCTGCTCCACTGTCTCCACCGAGCCATTGACCACCAGATGATCGAGCAGGTCGTCAGTCACCTTGCTATCAGGGCCAACCGGATACCCGGCATCGGCAAACATGTTGGCGTAGAAAGGCAACCGGGCATATCGGCTGACCACCGGGTTGGCAACTTCTCGCACTCGCTCCAGGCTGTCCGACATCACCACCGGCACGTGAGCAATCATCCGCGGGGCAGCTCGTCCGGCTTCCTGCGCACCAGCTCGCATGGACGGAATCGCCGTCTCGTTGAGATAGGCCACCGGGCAGAGCCAGGAGATGGCTCCGTCTGCCGCTTCTCCAGCCAGGCGAAACGCGTTCTGCCGAAGGGCGGAGATGTATAGCGGCATCGGGGCCGGTGTGCCGCCGGAGATCGACACGGTGAAGTAATCCCCGGAGAAATCAGCCTCGCCGGTATCGATCAGCGAGCGAAGAACCATCAGATACTCCCGGAGGTGGGCCAGCGGCCGGCCCATTTCGATGCCGAAGCCTCCTTCGATCGTCGGACGATGGCTCGGCCCGATCCCCAGCCGGAAGCGGTCAGGAAACATCTGGTAGATCGCCGCTGCCTGCGAATAGAGCGCAGCCGGGTGGCGGGGGTAAGTCGGCACGATCGCCGTGCCCAGCTTGATCGAACGTGTCCGGGCAAGCGCGGCCGGGAAGAATGTCATCGCGTCAGGGCGAACCCCGCCAACCGTCGACCAGACCATCGGCACGCCGCGACTCTCGGCCCGCAGGATTGAATCGACCGCGGTCGCCGCCGAAGTCTTGTCGGGTACATCAAGCCCGATCCGGGGAAACTCCATGTCCATACTAACTCTGTCCCTTCGCTGGTTATGTCTTGAGTTGATACTGCTTACGGTTTGCGAAGCAGATAGGCCACCGGCACCAGTTTGCCGAGCAACTGATAGACCGCCCAGAGGCGTACCGCCAGCTCGGCCTCATATTGCGCCCGGCCGATATGCTCGACCATCTCGTGCTCGGCCCGTCGCATCCGGGCGATCTGCAACAGATCGGTGGCAATCGTCATATCGCCGGTCTCGATCCAGGACTCCCGCCATTCGCTGGCGATCACATCCCGGACCTCTATCTCGAAACCCTCGTTGGTGGCAACTGATTCCATTGCATCGGTTGACATGCTTTCCGGAACGATCGAAAGACCAGCAAAGATCCGCGACGCTTCATCCGGCTCCAGATGGTCTCCGGCAAACGTCTGGTAGACCAGCATCTGCCCGCCAGACTTCAGCACCCGATAGCTTTCCCGAAGCCCAGTCGCCAGATCGACATGATTCAGCATGTCCCGACACCAGATGTGGTCGATCGTTCCGTCTTCATACGGAAGATCTTCAATTCGGCCTTCGGCCACGGAGACCTGCTCCTCAAGCGACCAGTTGGTGATCAGTTCGCTGGCAATCGCAATGTTGTAGGGAACGGCATCGATGCCGATCACCCGGCACCCGAAACGCCGCGCCAGCTCAATCGCATACTTCGCATCACGACAGCCGATGTCGAGGACCCAGTCACCCGCGCTGGTGCCAGTCTGGGCAAAGAGTTCGTAGAGGGATTCATCATCGCGAGGGTGCAGGGTGGTCTGGATCAATTCCCTGGCGCGGCGGTGGTCCGGTCCCCAGAATTCACCATAGAGCTGCTCGATACCGCCACTCATCGCCACCCGCCAATCAGTTGATCAATCTATCACGTCATACCCGAGATCCTGCGATTTTCCTTGCAGCGCAAGTTCCCGGCCGTGTTCGATCAGCTCAGCACCCGGGATACTCACCTGCTCGCCGATCTCGGCAAAATAGAAGATCACCTCCCGGATCGGCCTGCCCGTCACTCGCCCGGCCGCATAGGCGTAGACGGCAGCCTGTCCGCGATAGCTGCGCTCGACTCTGGCCTGGATCTGATCGGCATCGACCCGATCGCTTTTGAAATCGACCACAACGATCTCGTCATTGTCATAGAACACCAGGTCCATCTGACCCTGCACCAGCCCGCCTTCAGCATCGAGCCCGTAGCCGAACTCGACCTCCTGCACCAGTTCTGCAGAAGATCTGGCTCGCTGCATCAAATCGCTCTCAAGGATCCGCTCGACCATCTGGCCTACCCGCATCCGGGAGTGATCATCGTTCCGGGAGATCCGGGCCTCATCCATGGCACTATCGACAAGCCCGCGGACCGTATCGTCAAAGGAGCTATGTAATCGCAGATCGATCTGCTCCATCGCTCC
>SLFF01000358.1 GCA_007124395.1 Thermomicrobiaceae bacterium
ACTGACGTGCGGCGGCTGACTACTGCTTGCGGTTATAGAGGTACATGGTCAACGGACCGAAGACCGCGACAATGGCAATCGAGGACAGGAACACCAGCCCGATGTCCATCATATTGGCATCGCCCGCCATCAGACCGCGGGTGGCGGTGGTCAGAATCGACATCGGATTGACCTCGACGAACGACTGGAGCCACGACGGCATCGTCTCCGGGTCGACGAAGATGTTGCTGATGAACGTCAACGGGAACAGGACCATGAAGCTGCCGTACATCAGCGATTCCTGGGTCCGCATGACCATCGAGAGCGCAGTCCAGATCCAGGACAGCGCGAACGAGAAGACGATCACCAGTCCAACGCCGAGCACCACACCGATGACACCGCCATCCGGCCGGAATCCGAGGATCAGCGCCACGGTGAGTACCACCAGTGAGGCCATGCTGTACCTGGCGACATCCCCGAGCATTGCCCCGACGAGGAACGACGGTCGCCAGACCGGCAGGGTGCGGAACCGATCGAAGATGCCCTTCTTGATGTCGTTGTTCAGCACCATGCCGGTGTACATGGTGATCATGACGATCGTCTGCACCAGGATCCCGGGTGCCAGGAACTGCAAGTATTCCCGTGGAGATCCCGCCAGCGCCCCACCGAAGAGATAGGTGAACATCAGCACGAACATGATCGGGAACATCGTGACATCGAACAGCTGCTCCGGAACGTGCTTGATCTTGAGCATCGCCCGCCAGCCAAAGGTGATCGATGCCGACACCGGATTCGGACGGCTTGGGCGAGTTCCAGAAGCCAACGCGAAGCGCAGGCTCTCATTTGCCTTCGTATCCATCTGCTTGACAGTCATGCCGCTTCCTCCGTTGCCTCTGACTCGACCTCAGCCGGTCGACCGGTGAGCGTCAGGAAGACCTCATCCAGGCTCGGCTGTCCAAGCGAGAATTCGGTTACGTAGATGCCATTTCGATTGAGCTCGCCGAGCGCCTCTGGAACCAGATGCTGCTGCAGAACGGAAGACGTCAGTGCAGCCGGATCGGACTCGAGCTGAACCTCGCCACCGATGATCTGCTCCAGCAGATTCTGGGCAACTGGTCTCTGTGCCGGGTCCTGCAGGCGTACTTTGAGACTGCCGGAGCCAACGGAGGCCTTGAGCTGCCCCGGCGTGCCTTCGGCGATCACTTTGCCGTGATCGATCACCGCAATCCGGTCGGCCAGCTGATCGGCTTCGTCGAGGTACTGCGTCGTCAGCAGCACCGTCGTTCCCGCGGAAACGAGTGCCCGGACGATGTCCCAGACCTCGTTGCGACTGCGCGGATCGAGCCCGGTGGTTGGCTCATCCAGAAAAAGCACCTCGGGGGTGATTACAATACTCGCGGCGATATCGAGCCGCCGCCGCATACCGCCAGAGTAAGTCTTGACCTGCTTGTCTGCTGACTCGGACAGCCCGAACGCATCCAGCAGCAGATGACCCCGGTTCCGGGCATCTCGCCAGGAGTAACCGAGCAATCGTGCGATCAGCACGAGGTTCTCGATCCCTGTGAGATCTTCATCCACCGATGCAAACTGGCCGGTCATACTGACGACACTGCGAACCGCGTCGGCATCTTTGACTACGTCGTAGCCCATCACGAGGGCTTCTCCGCCATCAGGCTGGAGCAGCGTTGCCAGCATGCGAGCGGTGGTGGTCTTCCCGGCTCCGTTCGGTCCGAGGATGCCGTAGACGGCTCCCACCGGCACCTTCAAATCGACACCAGCTACCGCGCGGGTTTCCCCGAATGTCTTGACCAGTCCCGTTACATCTATTGCCAGGTGTTGAGACATGTGAACCTGTTCCTTCCCTGAACGCGACGTTCACCGTGAAGCCGCGTACTCCTGCATCTCAGGTTATCTGGTTAGCAAGACCAAAACATCAGAAAGACCTCGCATTTTTCGATTCGTGCCAACGGCCGTACAAAAATCTTCGGTGCCAGTGACAGTGAGTGAAACCCGCCGGAGCACCGTTTGTGAAACCGTGCCGTTCAATGTACGTTCATGGCGAACAGTCATAGAACATCTGTACGCATTATCTCGGTGACGGGTGGTCACATCAACTGTTCGAAGGGACAGAATACTTGGTGCGGGCAATCAGTGTGAGGCGCGAAGGATATCCACGGCGAGTTCGTCGACCCGGGCGAAGTGGTCGTCACAGGTCCAGAAGACGGGGACGTTATAGTGGAGCGCGGTCGAGAGATGAACGGCATCCTGAGAACGGAGCGCGTAGCGGGCCATCAGCGTTACACTACGCTGCGCATTGCCCGTGGTTATCGGAAGTTCAATCAACTGGGGAAATGAACCAAGCAGTAGCTCGAGCTCCTCATGCCAGTATTCGAGCCATCTCTGACGAATCCCCGCCTCTCTCCATCGAGCGAGATCAAATTCCCGAATCAGGTGTGATGAGGCGCTACCTTGTGTCGCCATCGAGCGAAACGCCTGAGCAAACTCGACGCGGGTCAATGCCGAGATGTAGACAGTGCTGCCAGCATCGTAGAGGTTCCGACCAGCACGTGCGCACGCATCGGCATGTGGCAACTCGGGATAGACAAGATTTACCAGTACATCAGTATCGAGATATACATCTGATGGAGCGGAGCGCGACATTACTCGTTACATTCCTCATCGTCCTCAGCATCAATGAGTTCACCGGCAGTGATCTGTACTCTCTCCCGAACCGCGATCCTGGGTTGGAAGAATTCCCTCTTGGCACGGGGATCTCTCCGATGCACCACAACCCCTGGCATTTTCATGATGCGCTGGCGTTGCTCGTCGGTCATCTGCCGTACGACCTTCTCTTTCGCCATCTCTGGCCTCTCATTCGTTATGTCCAGCCGTTTACCGCCATCCTACCATGCAGCCACTGTGGCTAGCGGGCAGCTCGGATCCCTTCGACCGCAGCGGGATTCTCCAGCGCAGAGAGGTCCCCGGCATCGCGCTGAAGATAGGTCGATTTGATGACGCGACGCATGATCTTGGCGTTTCGCGTCTTCGGAAGATCATCGACGAAATAGACAGCGTCTGGGCGGAGCGGTCGGCCAAGGTGATCGGTGATCAGATCACGGATCTCGTCTCGAACCGTATCGCTCTCGGCACTGCTGGCACTCAGCACGGCAAAGACGATCACCTTCTCACCTTTGATCTCGTCCGGCACACCGATGGCGGCCGCTTCCTGCACCGCGGGGTGCGCTACTGCGGCCGATTCGACCTCTGCCGGGCCGACACGCTTGCCGCCCGTTTTGATCGTGTCATCCGACCGTCCGAGGATGTACCAGAACCCATCGTCATCCACGAGCGCCCAGTCGCCATGCACCCAGGTATCCGGAAACCGGGACCAGTAGGTATCTTCATAGCGCTCTGAGTCCTTCCAGAATCCGCTGGTCATCCCGACCCACGGATGCCGGACGACGAGCTCGCCGACTTCCCCACGCACCGGTTGACCGGCATCGTCGAGCACATCAGCGTGCATACCCGGAACCGGGCCGGAGAAAGCGCACGGTTTCTGCGGCTTGATGGTGACGCAGCCGACGATCCCGCCGGAGATCTCGGTGCCGCCGGAATAGTTGATGATGGGACATCGACGCTCGCCAACGGTATCGAAGAGCCAGAGCCAGGGCCACGGATTCCACGGTTCGCCGGTTGATCCGAAGACTCGCAAACTGCTGCGGTCGTGTTTCGTAACCCAGTCGTCGCCACTTGTCATCAGCGAGCGGATAGCGGTCGGTGAAACACCGAGCACCGTTACACCATGCTTCGCGGTCAGTTCCCACATCCGGTCGGGATTCGGGTAATCGGGGGTTCCCTCGAACATCGCCAGGGTCGCTCCGAGCATCAGCGTGCCCTGGATTGCCCAGGGACCCATCATCCAGCCCAGATCGGTGATCCAGAGCAGTGTGTCGTCTGATTGCAGGTCGAAACAGAACGCCAGATCGTGGCTCGCCTTGATCGGGAACCCGGAGTGGATATGCACGGCGCCTTTCGGACGGCCCGTGGTGCCCGAGGTGTAGATGATCATGTAGGGGTCATCGGCCGCGGTCTCTTCGGTCTGTGGCGCATCGCCGGAGAGCTCCTGCCACCAGACGTCGCGCGGCTCGAACCAGTCGATCTCACCGTGCGTGTGTTGATAGACCACAACGTGCTGGACGCTCTCCGCCAGACGGGCCGCGGCATCGGCAATCGGCTTCATCGGGATCTCGCGGCCTCGACGATGGAATCCATCAGCGGTGATCAGGAGTTTCGCGTCGCAGTCCTGCAGGCGATTGGCCACCGCCTCGGCACCGTATCCGGAGAAGATTGGAACAAAGATCGCGCCGATCTTTCCGCAGGCCAGCGTGGCAATTGCCGTCTCCGGGAGCATCGGCATGAAGATGCCAACGGTGTCGCCCTTATCGATCCCGAGCGATCGAAGGCCAGCCGCAACCCGGTCGGTCTCGGCGGAGAGCTCGGCGAAGGTTAGCTGGCGGACATCACCGCCGTCGCCTTCCCAGAGGATCGCCGTCTTGGCCGCGTTGGCGCCAGTGGCGTGTTTGTCGACCGCATCCCTAACGTAGTTGTAGCGACCATTGACGAACCAGCGAGGCCAGGCATACCCGCGTTCCAGATCGAGGACCTGATCGTATTTCTGGAACCACTCCAGTCCGAGGTGATCGACCACGGCGTCCCAGTACCAGTCAGGATTGCGATTGGCCTGCTCCAGCAGTGCTTCGTAGGAATCGAGATCATGCTCCTCGATGAAGTCGAGAAGCCGGCTCCGGTTGAGGTGCTCTTCGGTTGGCTGCCAGACGGGGTCGCCCTCACGGGGCTGATCGAACAGATCGGAAACGGACATCTGGAACTCCCTGATAGGCATAACTGATCCGCCGAACGTCCAGTGTGGATTACTCCCGGGTTTCGGGATCGAATCTGCCCTGGAGATAACCCATTGCCAGTCCGAGAGCCATACCGAACAGGACCCAGACGGGGATGTTGTCGTTGATCGCCCCGACTCCGAGCCCGACAAAGGCTCCCATCGAAGCCCAGAGCAACAACTGATTCCGTGACATGACCCTCGAAATTTCCGCGTATCGGCTTCTGATCAGCCGCGATTCCCACTGGACGCGTGTTACTCACGCAATCGTAGGGTACCATCCTCATTGAATTCGGAATTCGGTCCCCAGGCAATCTCCCATGGATAACCGTCGAGATCGGCAAAATACCCGGAATACCCGCCCCAGTGACGGTCGACCGGTGGCGTCAGAATCAGTGCACCGGCGGCCCGGGCTGTTTCCATGACCTGATCGACTTCTTCCTTCGTGCTGAAGTTCTGGGCCAGCGTAATCCCGCCAAAGCCGAGTCCGCGGGTCATCGGCAATCCGGTCTCTTCTGCCAGATCCTCGTAGGCATAGAGGGCGAGAACCGTGCCTCGCAGATTGATGAATACGATCTCTTCGGAAGAATCGCTGGAGACTGGCCAGCCCATACCTTCCTCATAGAACTGTCTGGAACGTCCAACATCTTCAACACCAAGCGTTACGATGGAAATCGGCGTGCTCATGATAGTGACTCTTTCGTTGATCGAACACATGTTCGTATACAGGGGAATGATCGTAACGGAAATTCTATCCCAATGCAATAGCAGGAGCGCGCTGCCCATGATCGCTCAACGCTCTTCGGCGAGGTCGAGCAGCTTGGTTGTGGTGTTCCAGTTGCGCACCGTGGCAGGGTCGAACGTATCGCGGGAAAGGATCGGAAGCAATTTCGATCTGCCCATGCCGTCCGGAAAGTACAGGTAGAGTTCCCGTTCGCCGGCAACCAGCTCTTCAGGGGCGAAGGATGCGTGGTCTAGGGCTTCGATCCGGGCACGATCGACAGGCGAAGAGAGGAAGGCAATGGCGCACTTCGACGGGTCCCGCACCTCGAAGGGGATCTGCTCGACGATTCGCCGCAGATCATCTACCGGGCGCACCATGACCGTGACGGTCAGGCCGAGTTCGGTCGCGATCCGATCCTGTATTTCGGCTGCGAATGTCTCGGGCGGGCCATCAGAAGCGGTGAACACCGCGTTTCCGCTCTGCAGCAAGGTTGCCACGTTGGTGTAACCAAGACCGGACAGCAAGGCCCGAAGATCAGCCATTTTGAGTTTCTGTCGACCACCAACATTGATCCCACGCAGCAGCGCGACGTAACTATTCACGATTGTTCCCTGGATTGACGGCGATTCCCGCCAGTATCGGCCGAAACTATCTCGATTGCTGCAGTATCGCTTCGATCCACGGCTGATGCTCGTCGAAGTGACCGGCAGTGTTGCCGAAAACCCAGAAGAGCACTGGTTGATCTCCCTGCTCGACGGGGTCGTCCGGCGAATAGTGGTTGAACGGCTTCTGCAGATCACCCCAGGTGATTGCCGGCGATGCGAGATAATCGACCT
>SLFF01000316.1 GCA_007124395.1 Thermomicrobiaceae bacterium
AGACGATTTCGGCTGGACGGCTCGCTATCGATGTGGTCATCGAACACGGCTCCTATTCGCCGCAAACCCGGGCCGTGGTGGACGTTGCCAACCTGACCCGCGAAGCATTCGATCTGGTGCTGGTTCAGAACACGACCGACAAGTTGCGCTCCGGCCACTACGTTGCCGCGATTGTGGCAGACCTCAGCCGGACCATTGATGCGCTCGATTCCGGCAACGATCCCGCCCATTTCACGTCCCACGCACAGTCTCTGCTCGGCTCGATGCCCCGCCCGGACGAACACAATCTGGTGGAGATCGACCTGAACGATCGTACCCAGCTACTGCGACTGATGGAGCAGAGCAGGGATGAACCGGAGCCAGAACCGCCGGTACCTGCCGTCTCCTCTGATATGGATATGGGAGGGTTGCACCAGGAGCTTGCCACCCTGGGTGTACACGCAGAAAGCCTGCTGGAGAACGGCGAAGATCCTGCCACGATCGATGGGCTGGTCACCTCGCTGATTTCACTGCAGAACCTTGCGGCTGAGCTCCAGATCGATCACATCGGGCGGGTAGTCGCCTGCGCACTGCGCGTGGTGGAGTCTCATCGATCGGCTGGAGAAACGCTGCCGCTGGATGCGGTGGAGTTCATCATCGCCTGCCGGCGCATCCTGCCGATCGTGCTGGACAGCATCGAAGACCCCGGTCGGGTCAGCCATGCCATCGACGCGCTGGTGGATCAATCCGCATTCGTCCTGCTGGAGCTTCGCCGGGGAACCAGCCAGCTCAATAATCTCTGGCCAGAGCCAGACGCCGACGCTTACCGGGCGATCAACAACGGGTATCCTCCACCACCACCGACCAGCGCAATCTCCACGCCGGAAGGCGCCGGGACGATTCAGTTGCCTGAATGGACCGTTGACGAGTTCCGGCCGGATTCAGAGGCGCTCAAGGGGCCTGGTGACAGGACCTCCGCACTCGGCCGAACCGATGAATCCGAGCTCCGGGTTCCTGTTGAGCACATCGAACAACTCATCGAGTTGACTGGAGAACTGGCCGTTCGCAGCGGTGGACACAATCAGCGCTCTCGCCGGGTACTGAGCGTCACTCAGGACATGCACAGCATCACTGATCGATTGCGGTACATGCTTCGTGCCTGGCAGGACGGCAAATATCAGACCGAGCATGTCGAGCAGATGCTGATTGAGATCAGCGCAGATCTCGGGCTGGCCGCCAACGATCTGGAACACGTTCGGAACGACTACCTGTCGGTCTCCGAGCGTCAGTCCGAGGTACGGGAGCGCCTGGAAGAGACGATCGCGGCACTGCGCAGCATGCCACTGAAAATGATCACCGATCCGCTGGACCAGACATTTGATCAACTAACCCGCTCACTCGGCAAACGTGCCAACCTGCGAATCGAAGGTGCCAGCAACGCCGTGGACGCGGTTCATGCGGAGCAGATCTATGAGATGTTCCGACACCTGATCACCAATGCGCTGGAGCATGGCATCGAGACTCCGGATGAACGCCGTGACGCCGGCAAAGCGACCAGCGGACTGGTTCGGATCCGGGCCCGTCGAGACGGCAGCCAGACCGTCCTGCAGATCATCGACGACGGCGCCGGAATGCACGAATCGACGATCCTCGATCGTGCCGAAGCGTCCGGCTACCCTGTGCCGCGTCGGGATATGACCCGGGATCGCGCCCTGCAGTACATCTTCCTGCCGGGATTCACCACCAAGATCGTCTCCAGCGACATCGAAGTCGGCATGGGGCTGGATTTCGTCACCGAGACCGTTACCCGTATGGGTGGGGTGATTTCAGTGCAATCTGAGCCGGGTCAGGGAACCGCGTTTACGGTCCGGTTGCCGGTCTCGCTGATGACCCTGTCCGCATCGATCGTGGCGATCTCATCGGAACGATACGCCCTTCCTGCAGCACAGATTTCGGTTGTACCCCGGAAGAAGATCTCGCAGATTGAGGAAACGGCAAATGGCTACCGGGCCATTATTGACAATCAGGCCTATCAGGCGGCCGATCTCGGCGCGCTACTGGGCGTTCGCTCCCACCATCATGTGCAGAGCGATCGGGGCGAGTTCATCAAGGTAACCTGTGATGATGAAGAGTGGCTGCTGCGTATCGACCGTGTTCTCGATGACGAATCGATCACCATGCAGACCGCCGGACGGGAGTATGTCCACCTCAACGGGGTAGTTGGAGTCAGTCGGCTGCATTCGGGCGAGGACGCACTGGTGCTGGACATTATCCAGTTACTGGATGCCAGCCGTGGCCGCAGTCGGCGGTTTACCCGGCAGACAGCATCATTAGCACGGGTTCCGTTTGCCATGGTTTCCGACGATTCCATCTCGGTACGGCGGCAGATTGCCAGTCATCTGGAGCAGATCGGCTGGCGCGTGGTGGAAGCGCGGGATGCGTTCGAAGCCCGGGAGCTGCTCACCAACATCTCACCAGAGCTGATCGTGGTGGACCTGGATCTGCCGGCCCACGGCGGGTTCCAGATCATCCAGTCTTCCCGAAACCTGAGCAGCAGCCCGTTCGTCATTGGATTGACGAGCTGGGACAATGCCGAGATCCGTGAGCGCATCGAATCATTCAGGATTGACGAGACGATCGAGAAACCGCTCAATCTGGATCATCTCGATGCCGCTATGGAACGCGTGAATCGGTCAATTCTCGACGATGATTGATCCATCCAGGCACTAAGCATTTCCGTCTGACAAGCGCAAAGGGACAGCGTCATCGTCCCGCCGGTTCGCTGGTAGAATTGGCAGTCGGATTCAGACCTACACATGACACAACGTCAACCAGGTGAAAGCAGCAAACCAATATGACCGTCCTCGGATCAAACGCCCGTACTCTGCTGATGTTCCTTCTGGTGAGCTTGCTGGCAATCGCCGGGGCGTGCGCCAATGGCGATGATGACTCCGCCGCAAATAATGATGATGCCAGCGATGCAACGACGACCAGCAATGGCGGGCCCGACGTAGCTGATGATGCTCCGAATGCCATTCAGATCGATGAAGACGAGCTCGACATCCTCTCAGAATGGCAGGAAGCTGGGGTACCCCGTTTCCAGGATGGCGAGGTGCTCGATTTCGAACCGCACGCGTCACAGGTCGAGAACGGTGGAACGCTGCTTCTGGATGGTCTGGACGCCGATGCCAGCGAGGTCATCGGGTTCTATCGCGGAGCCCTGGCTGAACTCGGCTGGACCGAGCGACGGGTTGGTTCCCGTGAGATGACCGCTGAGAACGATATCGCCTCGTTGCTGGTCACGGTGAACGAGTACGATGATCAGACCCTGATCATGATGATTCTGACCGACCGGCTGGAACAGCCGCAGACCTAGACGAATCGGCATGCCCGGACGGCTGCGGGTCAGTCAGTAGTTTCTTCTGGTGAGGCGGTATCGATCCGATCGAGATCAGCGGGGATGAACCGCACCTCACTGATACGCAAGCCATCCAGCCGCTCCACACGCACCGCGTAGCCATCGATCATGATCGTGTCGCCGACTCTCGGTTGATGACCGAGCTCGAAGAACACGTACCCACCGATTGTGTTGGTCTCATCCGCTTGCAGATCCAGGGTGAAGTAGTCGTTGACGTCTGACAGCAGGGTCAACCCATCCACTCTGGCCCAACCATCGACTTCCGGCACAATATCGGGCGCGGTGCGCTCGAACTCATCCGGAACCTCACCCAGCACTCGCTCCAGAATATCGTCCAGCGTGACCATGCCAGCGGTTCCCCCGTACTCATCCACCACGATCGCCAGATGCGTCCCGCGGGTGCGCATCTCTTCCAGCAAGTCGTCGATGGGGATCGAGGTGGGCACCGTCAGCGCCGGGCGCATCAACCCGGCGATGTTGGGGACATCATCCGGACCGCCTGCCGCGAGTATCGGAACCAGCTCTTTGACATAGAGGATCCCCTGGATGTCATCGATGTCCCGACTGTAAATCGGATACCGGCCGTATTTGTGTCGATTCAGTGTGTCCAGGAGTTCATCCCGGCTGACATCGAGCGGCAGTGAGACCATCTCGGTCCGCGGCACCATGATGCCCTCCGCGTTGTAATCGTGAAACACGAATGCCCGACGGATGATCTCTTCCTCCGTCTTGACCAGCTCTCCACCAAGACGGCTGGCCGCCACGATGTTGCGCAGTTCGTCCTCGGTGTAGATACGTCCTTGTCCTGACATCGGCTCGACACCGCTCAGAAGCAACAGCCGTCCAGCCACAACCCTGATGATGAAATTGAAGGGACGGAACAGATTGAGCGTCAGCCAGACCGGCGTCAGTACCCCGCGAGCGATCAGCTCCGGGTACTGCACGGCAACCGATTTCGGCACCAGCTCCGCCAGGGCAACATGCACCATAGTCAACAGCAGGAAAGCGATCGCCAGGGCGATGGTGGCCGCGGTTATCGTGGCGACCGTTTCGCCGGTCAGGGATTCCAGCGGCGGTTGAATAATCCGGGCCAGCGCCGGTACACCGACCCAGCCAAGCGCGATGCTGGACATGGTGACGCCGAGCTGAATGGCGGGAAGATACCGATCGAGCTGATCGAGTGCGTCGAGGAGCGAGCTAGCCCAGCCCTCTCCCTGGTCTGCGAGATCGCTGACCCGCTCACGACGCACAGATGCGAAGGCAAACTCCGCCAGCACGAATATCGCATTCACCAGCAGCAGGAGCAGGATCGCAATGAGTTGGAAGGTGAGGTCCATGAGTCGCCAGCATTGTCCCTGTTCCGGATTCCAGAACAGGCATTCAGAGCGAACGATTACCCGGTGGGCAATATCAGATCAGTGAGCATAGTCTAACAGAGGGGGCTTCACGGCTGGCTGAAAGAACGACCCGACCAGAGCCGGCAGCCGGATTGGCCGCCAGCTCCTGGCCTGGCTCCCTTCCCTATCCCGCGGGATAGACCGCCATCGACATCCCGTCGAAGTGACTCGAGGAGTCGATGAACGCGCTCCAGGAGTGCGTGGCGGACTGCCCGTTCATGGGATCAGCAACGTAGATGTTGTCCTCGTCGTATCCGTAAGCTACAACCACGGATTGCTCCGGCACCAGCGTAAATCGCTCACCCTGATACCACTCGGAGAAGCTCTCCTGCGGTGTCGCCTGGTTTGTCATCCAGACTAGCACCGGTTGGCCGCTATCGATGCGTTCCTTGAGTTCGGCCGGATCTCCCATGGTGTAGAACTCGTCTCCGACGAACCCATAATTGGAAACCAGTGAGGCGAGCGGCTTGGCATAGGCGCCGTAATCGGCCGTGCCGCCGAATTCGCCGTTCATATCACCACGGAAACCTTGATGAGGATTCTGGTGGTACGGCATGTTCTCGATAAAGATCCACTCGGACACCTGATGGCCCCAGTAGTTGGTGGCCATGCTCAACGCGGCAGCTTCGGTGCTCAGTGGCAGCGACTGCTGCTGAACCGGCATATTCTCCAGTATGGCGCTTTCGGATTGCTCCGATGCTTCGACCGAAGTTTCAGATGATGGCGCAGTGGCGCTGGATGCAGACGGATCCCAGGACGCAGCCGGTATCCGCAGCATGTCTCCCTGGCTGATCGTGTCATCCGAAGTAAGATTGTTTGCCTGAAGCAACTGTTCAACCGAGATATCGTAGCGTGCAGCAATGTCGCCCGGGGTTTCGCCACGCGCAGCCAGATGAAGGCCTGCGATGTGGCTCTGGTCCTCAACAATGTCCTTACCGGACACTGTCTGCGGTGGTGCCGGCTGCTCACTGGCTTCAGTCTCGACGGGCTGCGGCGCTGCCGGCTGCTCGCTGGGTTCAGTCTCGACAGGCTCCTGCGGTGTCTGCTGCTCGCTGGGTTCAGTCTCGACAGGCTCCGATGTCCCGTTGCTAACGTCGCTGGTTCCGGATCCACTGGTCGGGATGATCAGAAAATCGCCGGCAAAGATCTGCTCGGAGTCCTCGATATCATTGATTGCGAGCAGGTCTTGAAGCTCGACACCGTGCTGGGCCGCAATCGCCAGCAGTGTGTCGCCCGGTTGAATCTCATAGACGGTGTCACCAACCTGAACGTCGTTCTCGTCTTCATATTCGTCTACGTCTTCGATTGCCTCCTGGGCAACAGGGATGAGCAACTGAATACCAGCAACGATCTGGTCAGAGCTCTGGATGTAGTTCAGCCTGATGATTTCAGCAACGCTGACTCCGTGATCCAGCGCTATCTGTCCCAGCGTGTCGCCTTCTTGAACCACGTAGACTGAATGACCAGTTTGAACATCACCTTGTCCAGATGATCCATCGTTTGCAAAGAGAATCAACTCACCGCCAGCAACGATCTGGTCAGAATTGTCGATGTTGTTCAGGCTGATGAGCTCATC
>SLFF01000214.1 GCA_007124395.1 Thermomicrobiaceae bacterium
ACTTCACCGGTATCAGCAGGGGCAGCAGGTTGTCTACGCCAAAGGCGCCCCTGAACGGCTTCTGGAAATGTGTAGCTCCGAACAACACGGAGATGACGTTCGGTCGCTGGATCGCGACCTGTGGAGAGACCGTGTTACCGAAATTGCCGGGCGTGGGCAGCGTTTGCTGGCAATTGCCCGCAAGGATGTCGACGCAGATACCAACGAACTACGCGACGAAGACGTCGAATCAGACCTGGTGCTGCTCGGCATGTTCGGGCTGATCGATCCCCCACGCGACGAGGCAATCCGATCCGTGGAAGCCTGCCTCGGAGCAGGTATCAAGGTGAAGATGGCGACCGGAGACCACGCCGCAACGGCAAAAGCAATCGCAAGAGATCTGGGCATCGCGAACACCGATGATGTGGTCATTGGCCGAGACGTCGAAACCATGAGCGATGAGGAACTGCAACAGAGTGCGCTGAGCGTGGACGTGTTCGCGCGCGTCAGCCCCGAGCACAAACTTCGGCTCGTACAGGCGTTTCAAGCCGGGTACGCAGTAACCGCAATGACCGGCGATGGCGTCAACGACGCACCAGCCCTCAAGCGCGCCGACGTTGGAATTGCGATGGGGATGAAAGGTACTGAAGCAGCCCGTGAAGCTTCCGACATGGTGCTGGCAGACGACAACTTCGCCACAATCGAGCGAGCGATTGCTCAGGGGAGAAGTGTCTACGACAATCTGCAGAAGGCCATTCTCTTCATGCTTCCGACGAATGCTGCTCAGACTGCGGTGATCGTCACCGCAGTCGCGTTCGGCGCTGTTCTGCCGGTAACGCCGGTGCAGATCCTGTGGATTAACATGGTGACGGCAGTGACGCTGGGAATTACGTTCGCCTGGGAGCACGCCGAAGGTGACGTTATGAAACGCCCTCCTCGTCGAACGGACGAACCCCTGCTCACACCGTTCATGCTGTGGCGGATCGGCTTCGTCGGATTGCTCCTGCTGCTTGGTACTCGCTACCTGTTTAGTGCTGAGCAAGGGGACGGCGCGACCACGCTTGAGTTCGCCCGGACTGTTGCGGTCAACGCACTCGTGATGGGACAGATCTTCTACCTGATATCAGTCCGGTTCTTCAATAAACCTTCGTACACATGGACGGGTCTGACTGGTAGCCCGGCCGTATTGATCGCGATCGCGATATGTGTGGCGTTGCAACTTCTCCTGACCTACGCTCCGTTCATGCAAGTACTATTCGGAACGCAGTCGCTCGATGCCAGTGCGTGGGCAGGCTGCATCGCCGTCGGGTTTGTGATATTCGTGCTCGTTGAGGTTGAGAAGTTCGTTCGTCGCAGCTATTTCTCGCGAGAATCACAGGCGTGAGATTCAGCCACAGAAGAGAATTGATTCGAGGAAGATCGGAACCCGAGCACCTGGGGTCTCTCCAACCGCCCACAGCAATCCGCAACCCCACATGCAGCGCGCGGTGCCACCGCACTAGCTGAGAAGACCGGTTACCCCCTTGATAAGAAAGTAGGTGCCGAATACTCCGTAAACGGCAATCATGATGATGCGACTATTCTTATCCATCCAGGATCCCAGCGCCTCAAGTACGATCGACGCTCTTTGCGGTGCAACAGCAAGGCTCACGATCGGCGTCAGTAACGGCAAACTCACCACAAACACAAAGATGAGATACAGCATTACTCCCTGGTTCGGGACCAATTCGGTCTCCTGAATGGTGCCGATTGCGCCTAGTGTGAAGACCCAGTGTTTGCCCGCGATTGCCATCGCAAGCACCCCCATCCCAAACGCATGGACCGGCGTCGCGGTGGAGGCGCGGGTCATCCACTCGGGCGGTGGTTCATCTGGATCCGCACCACTGTTGAACTTCCTGATACCGGAATTCAACATTAGCAATCCCAGAACGAGCAGCAGAGTTGAGGTGAAGATCCGGGCTCCGTTGTCCCCGTTGGAACCGCTCACGTTTCCGAGGATCAGCCCGAAGACAACACCTTGTATCAGACGCACCGCAACGATGCCGCTGAGGAAAGCTGTTCCCGTTAGCAACCCCCGTTCACCGCGCAGGAATACAAACAGCAATAGCAGCACTACGGGTGTAAGTCCAGCAGCGATCATGAGCGGAACCAGGTCGGCGAGCGCCCCTGTCATCCTGGTTTCCTTTCAAATGGCTGCATCACCCTCAACCCGATTCGTTCATCTGGGCTGCCTGTTCGCGTTCTCTCGCCGCTGCGAGCCGGCGATCATAGATCGCCCGGTAGCGGTCATACAACGAGACGAGAAGCGTTAGCAGCAGCGCGAAAAACAAGACATCACGGAGGCGAACGTCACCGTCGAAGGTGGGCAGTATCGCCGCGTATGTCCATCCAAGGGCCAGATTGATCAGCGCGAGTGCCAGGAACTGCTGACCAAACGATCGCCATGTCGTGCCACGTTCGGCAAGCCAGTGGCTTATCAGCGCGTTTCCGAGAATTACAAATGTTACGCCCATCCCGATCTGAAACGGGCTCGCGTTGATGTTCGGCAGCATACTCGCAAAGATAATGCTTACCAGAGAAACCAGCCCGAACTTCTCGAGCAAGCCGGTTCGCCAGTGGTCCGGGCGAGAGAGCGATGGAGCATGCTTTAGATGCTGATCAGTCGTTTCATCGGCATCGAACGTTGTTGCCCAGTCAGGTTTTGGCAGTGACTGTTCCAGCCGTCGCAGACCGAGAAAGGCCAGCGCTGCCAGGGTAAGCAGAACCGGGAAGATCCACAGATTTTCGCGGATTGCCTCCAGCCATGTCGCGGTCAGCGGCATCCCGAGGATCGACTCCATGATGAAGTCCGTGGCATCGAGCTGGGCAATGTGAATCCAGTACTCCTGCGGCAACTTCACGAAAATCCAGATGATCGCGGCAGCAGACAGCAGGTGATATCGCGTCAACTGCATCACGCTCCAGCGTGTCTTGACGATCTCGATATAGATGAAGAAATACTCGAACACATTGGGGAACATCAGCAAGAGCGGACGGAATCCGGTCAGTTCGAACAACGTGGTGCCGATCAGCCGGTAGTACCAGAGAAACCGACTGATGGAGTACGCCGCCAGGTTTGGCCAGTTTCGCAGCGTGGCGATGTAAGCCAGCGACAGATAGTAGATGTCCAGTGCTTTGTCATAGGATTGATAGAACTCCATGTCGATACTGGTAAAGGATTCCAGTATCCCACCGTCTGCAGCATCGATAAGGAGTGCAGCGATGATCCCGGGGAGTGGAAACCGAAAAATCGCCAGAGGTATGATGACGCGCAGCGCGATGATGATGAGAAAGACTATCGCGTCGGAGTGTTCAGTCACGGGGTATTTCCATCTAGCCCTCCGGATCTCAGCAATGCCCTGCCGATCAGAATCAGTCCTGCTACGAGCAGCGCAACTCCCAGCCAGTTCAGCAACGGTCGCTCGGAATCCGTCACCACGAAGAACACGACACCGATAGCGATCTCTACCACGCCACTGAGACTGCTTCCCCAGCGAACTTCCCGGAGCCTGCGATCAGTGAGGGCGCCGACGATCGCAATCACACCACTTATCACGAGCGCAGCGGTTATGATGAATCGGGCATCTGATGTCGATAGAAAGCCGAGCCATGGAAACAGCAGCGCAGCGGCGCCCGCGATCAGGCTGATTGCTCGACGCAGCAACCCCGTCGGACGGGCCGAGAGCCCGCTCGGATCCCAGATTGCCAGTCCCAGATGCATGATCGCCATACCGGCAATGTAGGCGCCGACGATCTGAACCAGCGTGCCGACCGCGTGGGTGGTTGCGAAGAACAGGTACACGCCGATTCCCAGCGCCACGACTCCCTGAACTCCATTGAACTGCCAGCTGACATCATCGCGCCAAGGTGCCAGTTCATACAGTCTTGTACTCAGTTTCTGACCCATTCCATGGCTCCATGCAATCGAATGAGAGGGCGAGCATATACCTCAGGCATTCTGGGGCAATGGCTCGCCAACTCACCAAGTCTAGACAACGTATCAAGCTGGTCGAGCAGCCGTCCACGGATCTTCTGGCAACGTCAGAGAACCGATTATTCGCATCTGGCTAAGCAGGCCAATGAGGAACAATCCACCCCAGATGAATACCCAGAATGTGGAAGCATCGAGCGCCGCCCAACTCATGCCGTAGCCAAGCTGCGCCCGTTCGATCTGACCAAACGTCAGGAGAAGCCCGCCAATAATCGCTCCAGCACCGACAAACGCAGTGTTGACGATGACAACGTAGATCGGTAGCGCAAGTACAAATGCCCCAACAAAGAAGAGCACGCCGACGCCAAACGCCACCAGCGTGACGACCCATCCCGTCTCCACACCGATCCCGTTCATCATTCCTGAGCCCAGCAGGGCACCAGTTGAGCCCGCGGAGAGCAACGCTCCCACATACCAGAACAGATAGGAAACGACGGCCAGAATCGAACCGAAGATCAGGCCCAGGATCACCGCGAGGAAACTACTCAGGAACCCTTCAGACGTTACCGAACTCACCGCCAGTGCTGCGGTGAAGAACCCAACGAGGAAACCAATCATCGGCAGCGCAATGAAGAACATGCGCAGCCCGCTGAGGCAGACAGCGAGACCCACGACCAGGAGTAGCAACCCGATAAGCACGTCCATGACAACCCGTTCCTTTCAACTAAGCCAGTAATCCACACGAGCAAGACTGCTCGGGGTATTAATCCGTCTGTTTATTATCCAGCGAGAACTCGAGCCTTTGCGACCTCGAACTCGGCATCGGTGAGCATTCCGGCACTTCGCAACTCGGCAAGCTCCTTGAGTTGACCAATCAGACCCGTATCGACTGACTGGCCGACATCATGAGCCTGCACAGATTCGATTTGAGCCTGGATGCCCGGTTGCGGCGGGGGTTGTGACACCGATGACTCCTGATAACCCGCACCCGCAGACATCCTGTTAGAGACACTGTGTGAGACAGCCGTTGCCGTGCCGGCAATTGCCGCTGTGCGGCCGACCGTGCGAAGCAGTCCCGGACCTTCTCGCCGTGAGGATCGTCGACGAATCATTGCTCATTCCTTTCCTTATAAACATGTTCATGAAGCCAGAATGCGTTGCTAATCGGCCGAAACTTCATGCAGGGCCACCAGTTCTTCGATTGCCGAACGCGGAATCCTCTCGTTTACTATCACGCGTCCGTTGGACTTCACAACGGCGTCGGCAAATCTCGTTGCCCAGACGTTTTCGAATAGCAGAACCCCGGCGGACGAACCCGGAGCCAGTGACTCAGCCAGACTTACCGCGTCTTCGTCGGTGAGCAAAGCATCATCAAGCAGGTCAACGAGCGGCGCGAACGCCTGAGCTACATCATCGACCAGGTCGGAGAGTTCCGCCCATGTCACTGTGCCATCAGCATGTTTCTGCACGAACAGTATGTCGATGATCCGGATCACATCGTTCTGCACCAGCTCTTCGAGGGCTGGCGTAATTCCCCCCGAAAACTGGCTACCAGGAAACCCAACTACCAGGAGTTCAATTGGTCCAAGCTTCATCAGCCTTCTCCCTTTCTAACTCTCGCGAGTAGTGAACGTAGAAACAACGGCGGCGTCATTCAGATCGATCTGCCGATCACTGGGAAATGTCCACCGGGTATCCTGGCCCGAGTGGAATGCCCAGCAGGAACCAGGCGACGAACAATACGATCCAGACGACCAGGATGATGATCGAGTATGGAATCATCAGCGAGATAATCGTCCCAAGTCCGGCACTCTTCTGGTATCGCTGGGCAACCAGGAGGATGAAGGGCAGATAGACCATCAGCGGCGTGATGACGTTGGTCGGCGAGTCACCCACTCGGTATGCGGCCAGCACTGTCTGCGGAGCTATGCCCAGTTCCGAGAACAGGGGAACAAACATCGGGGCAAAGATCGCCCACTTTGGTACGACATTCGGGATGAGGATGTTCAACAGTGCAATAGCTACGATAAACCCGACCAGGAGGAAGGTGGGCCGCACATCTGCCTGACTCAGCACGTTGGCCATGCTGCTGGCGAGCACTCGCGGCATGTTGGTGTAGTTGAAGAACGCGATGAACTGACTGATGACCAGCAGCATGAAGATCAGACCGGCCAGGCCAGCAAAGGTCTTGGTTATCGCGTTGATGACATCGGTACTGCCGGTGATCGTTCGAGCACCGATCCCATAGGTAATTCCACAGACCAGGAAGATCAGGGTGATCAGGAAGATCAGACTGTCCATAAACGGTGTGTTGCCGATAATCGAGCCGTCTACTGGATCTCGCAACGGGGCACCGGGCAGGAGCGTAAGAAGCGCGATCACCGCAACGGCTCC
>SLFF01000315.1 GCA_007124395.1 Thermomicrobiaceae bacterium
GTCGCCTTCCTCTTCTTCGCCGTCTCCATCGACTTCCTGAGACTCGATCATCTCGGTTCGGGATTTGCTCTTCTGGGTGCCGGACTCATCGGACGATTCATCACCCTCTTCGCCACCATCGGCATCGAGTTCTGAATCACCGTCCATCCCGGGCTGGGTGTCGTCGCCGGGATCGGCCATCGGATCATCGGCGTACTCGGCTTTGCCGCGCCAGAATGATTCGAAGACCCGATCGAAGACCGGCACTTCTTCTTTCGTGGTCACGAAGCACGCCCGGCCGGCTTCGCGGAAGATTTCGCGATTGCCAATGTCGATGTGCTCGACCGACTGAACGAAGTCCATGACCTGTCCAGAGGTGACGTTGACGCCGGCCCGACGAAGTCTGCGACCGAATCGGACGGCGCGATTGACGAATTGCTCGGTTCTGGCCATTCGCTCCCTCGCTAGTTGTCCGACGTGCCTGGGGTGCTCGCCGACGCGGTACTGACCAGTTCGCCGAGTTTCTTGGTACGAACCTCGTGCACATCTTCCTGGTGCTTGAGAATAGCCCCGAGTGTTGCCTCGGCCATCTCTTCGTTCAACTCCGTGGTATTCAGGGCCAGCAGAGCGCTTGCCCAGTCGAGGGTCTCGGCGACACCCGGGAGCTTGTAGAGATCCTCGCGGCGCAGCTCGTGAATGAACGTCGCGACCTGAAGTGCCAGACGCTCGGAGATGCCCTCGATCTTCTGGGTGATGATATCCAGCTCTTTCTGGACGTCCGGATAGTCGATCCAGTGATACAGACAACGGCGCTTCAGCGCGTCGTGCAGCTCACGGGTCCGGTTCGAGGTGATGATGACGATCGGGGGATACTCTGCCTTGATGGTGCCGAGTTCCGGAATGGTGACCTGGAAATCGGAGAGAAGCTCCAGCAGGAATGCTTCGAACTCCTCGTCCGCCCGGTCGATCTCGTCGATCAGAAGTACCGGTGGCTTGCCCTTGGCACGAACCGCCTGGAGCAGTGGTCGCTCGATAAGGTAGTCAGAGCTGAAGATCTGCTCCATCGCCTGGCGATCGCTCAGGTCGCGATCTTCCATGACACGGATTGCCAGCATCTGGCGTGGATAGTTCCACTCGTAGACGGCATGGCTAACGTCGAGGCCCTCATAGCACTGGAGGCGGATCAGATCGGTATCCATGATCGTTGCCAGTGTCTTGGCGACTTCGGTCTTGCCGACGCCGGCTTCACCTTCGAGCAGCAGCGGCTTCGGGAGCTTGAGCGACAGGTAAATTGCGGTTGCCAGGCTGCGTTCACTGACATACCGCTCAGACTGCAATGCTTCCTGCACACTCTCGACTGTATTGAGATCCAACCGGTCCACCTCTCATCGTTAAATCCGGGTTCTGCGATTCTTACGCGGTTTCGCTGTGTTCAGGCACACTCGCCAATCATAGCAAATAACCCGTAAACGTCCGCTTGCATTCCGCGATTGGTCACTCGGCGAGAAAATCGCCGCCGAATCTGCCAGACATGAAACCGGGCGACACACTGGGTGCCGCCCGGTAGTGCGTATCGTTGAAACGTCGACCAGCGAAACTTAGCCGGCGATCTTCTTGAGTGCGCGCTTGGTGTAAACCTTCGTCAGGTGTGCGCGATACTCATCTGATGCGTGGATGTCGCCGACGAAGTCCATGCCTTCGGTCGCTTTCTCGGCGGCCGCGGCGATGTTATCGTCTGACAGATCCTTGCCACTGATCTCTGATTCAACCGCGCTCAGGCGAACGGCGATCGGCACGGAGCCAGTTACGGCGGCACGAACTTCGCCACTACCGGTCTTCACGGCGGCGATTCCGACGATCGCGTAGCCGGATGCCGGATGCGCGAACTTCAGATACGTCGCGCTGGCAACGCTGCTGACATCAGGGATCCGGATTTCGGTGAGTACTTCTTCCGGCTCCAGCGTCGTGGTGAACATGTCCACAAAGAAATCGGTCGCCTTGTGGGTCTTTTCGCCGCTGGGGCCGACGGTCTTGAACTCTGCGTTCAGGGCCAGCAGGACAGCTGGCAGGTCAGAGGCTGGATCGGCGTGCGCCGCGGCACCACCAATCGTGCCCTTGTTCCGGACCTGTACGTCACCGACCAGGTCGGAGGCCTCGGCCAGAACTGGCAGTTTGTTCTTGATGACGCTCGAGTTCATCAGGTCGTGATAGGTGGTGTTGGCCCCGATGACAAGCGCGTCACCGTCTTCCGAAACGCCAGAGAGTTCGGAAAGGCTGGAAATGTCGATCAGCGCGGTTGGCTGAGCCAGGCGAAGTTTCATAACCGGCAGAAGGCTATGCCCACCTGCCAGCAGTTTTGCTTCCGGGTTGTCCTGGAGCAGTTTGATCGCGTCAGCGACACTCCCCGGACGATGATAATCAAATTCAGCTGGATACATATTTGTCTCCCTTTCCGTTCCTCAATGACCTGCCAGATCCGCTGAGACGTCAGCGGCATATCGATGTGTTCAACGCCGAGAGGGTTCAATGCATCGATAATCGCATTAACTACCGCTGGTGTCGAGGCACTCGTCCCCGTCTCACCTGCGCCAGTGAGCCTAGTCGTCGCCGGCAGCGCCACTCATCTTCTTGGAAGCGAACTGGACGGACTTGACGATGTTCTGGTAGCCCGTGCAGCGACACAGATTGCCTTCGAGATTGTGGCGAATCTGCTGCTCATCCGGGTTGGGGATGCGGCCGAGCAGGTCGACCGAGCTCATGATCATTCCCGGGGTGCAGAATCCGCACTGGAGTCCGTGCTCCTGCCAGAAACCTTCCTGGACCGGGTGCAGGTTGCCATCGGTGGCGAGGCCCTCAATGGTGGTGATCTCTTTGCCATCGACCTGAGCAGCCAGAATCGTGCAGGATTTAACGGCCTGGCCGTTGAGCAGCAGAGTACAGGCTCCACACTGGCTCGTGTCGCAGCCGATATGCGTGCCGGTGAGGTTCAGTACGTCACGGATGAAGTGCACCAGCAGTGCGCGCGATTCGACTTCAGCAGTGTGTTTGGTTCCGTTTACCGTTACCGTAATTTCGTGCTTCACGGCGCGTCTCCCTTCGTGGTTTTGCCATGATTGACCATGACACCGAAACCGGCACCCCGATGTGCCGATCTCATCTTCCCTAAGAACCTTGCTTGATCTGTTCTTCGATACAGCTGAAGAACTGATCGACGATCCGCTTGGACACGCTGCCCATCATACGCTGGGCCACGGATCCAACTGGTCCGCCGACTTCGACGTCACCTTCATAGGTGATTTCGGTGCTACCGCCGTTGTCAGCCAGTTTAATTGCCCCGGTTCCTTTGACGAATCCCGGGCGGCCACTGCCTTCTACGTACATTGAGTAGTCTGTTGGTTCATTGATGTCCGTAATCTGGACTTTGCCTTCGTAGGTGCCCTTGATCATTCCGACACCGACGGTCATGGCCATCTCGTATTCGTTTTCGCCGGTCTTGTTCAGCTTTTCAACGCCGGGCAGACAGCTTGCCAGCGAATCTGGATCGAGCAATCGGTTCCAGACCGCCTGACGGTCGGCGTTCACCGTATAGCTACCGGAGATCTTCATCCTTCCCCCTTGATTCCGTTTGCCGGTTGAGTGCCGGCCTCAAAACGTGATCTTTGCCGGATCGTTCGGCAACCCCTTGTCCTGGTTCGCACCACAGTGACGTGTCGAATTATCGCACGTCTCCGGCCACGATCATTAACGCAACGCTACCGGATTTCCGGCGCGCCCGACAGCCCATGCCTCATAGTGGAGGCAACGTGCCGACCGGCTGCAACACGAGATGGCGTCTGCTCACTCTCAGAGCGCCGATTGTCTGCCGTATCCGTCTCCGTCATCCTAACCAGTGCTGAAATGCTGGTCAATAGCGATTCGATCAATCGTTCTGCTTCAGTCGGGCTGAATTGAGCACTTGCCCGATCTACCATCCAAACGGAATGTTCCGTCGGCTGGTGAGCACTGGCATGGTGCCGCTGCGTAGCAAGTGCTCGGCACGCACCAGCATCATCAGGATCTCGTCTGACGCCAGGTATGGATCCAGCAGGTCGAATACCTGCTCCTGAAAACGCTCGATCCGTGACAGACGCCGGCACAGGCGTTCAGGCAACGGTTCACCGCCGAACTCCCAGAGCACGGTGCGGAGCTTGTGATCGACATTGAAGGTCAGTCCGTGATCGATACCCCAGATCTGGCGCTGGTAGCGACCAAGAAAGAGATGGCTCGCCTTGCGGTCTGCATTGTTGGCGATCAGGTCGAATAGAGCCATTTGCTGCAACTGCTCCCGGTATTCGTCTTCTTCATTGAACCGGTCATAGGATTGCTCCGGCTCTATATAAAGCTGAACTGTTCCGATTCCGTGCGGTCCCTCGCGGATGATCGTGGGTGGGATGAAACGCCAGCCGAGAAACCGGCTCAGAATATATGCAGCGTACTCGCGCTGGAAGAGCGTGCCGATCGGGAAATCCCAGAGTGGAGCTTCTCCCATCTCCGGTTTGTAGATCGCGATGAACTCTTCGGCGTCGTCCGTCTGCAGCGCGACCGCGAATGTGTAGTTCCATCCCCACGGCACCAGCTGGGTGTCGCGGATATGGGCCTGCTCCAGGGCACGGATCACACGGCGCTCATCATCTGCCCGCGATTCTCCCGTGGTAAGGAAGCGGGCATGGAGCGGAAGTTCAACGGTCGATTCAGTCTCATCGGGCGTGTTTTCGAGATGGTCGCTCATGAAAATGAAAGCCCTTGTCAGACGAAGAGATGAACCCGGCGGGATGGTTGTGTCTTGGGAGTAGTGTAGCCAAAATCTGCCCGCATGTGCAGGCTGCTCTGGGCTGCTTTCCCACCATTTCGCGCAGCACAAAGCGTGCTCGGTGGCACATAGAGTGCAGACACGATAGACTTGACGCCAGTGAGCCGGGCGTTTGTCCGGCTCACTTCTATGTTCAGGGAGCTAAATGCGTCTTGCTTCCGTCTGACGATTGACCTTGAAGGAGACTTGTGAACATGTTTGATGTTACTGAGCGCGCACTCGATAAGCTGGAGACCCTGAAGCAGGAATCCGGACCGCAGGATGGCCAGGGAGTTACCCTGATCGTTCAGGAAGATGGCGAACTGGGCCTGGCCCTGGCGCACCCGCAGGAAGAAGATCACGTAATCGAGCGCAACGGCGAGCCGGTCATTATTGTGCCGCAGCCGCTGCTGGACCCGCTGGCGGGGATTACGCTCGACTACGTTGAGAATGAAGAGCACCAGGGATTCACGCTCGATCGCCAGGATGGCGAGCCGGTCGCAGAAGAGAGCTAATCGCGGCCAGCGATCACGATTAAAGTGCGAAACGGATCACCGGCAGTCAGACGGCTGCCGGTGATCGTGTGTCAGAACGAGTATGGCCGTTAGGTTGATAGATGAACGCTTTGCTATAATCGCGTTCGTTGAATCTGGTTGACGAGAAGGTGGAGTACGTGAAAGTCACGGTTGAACAACAGCCGAAGAGTTCGGTTATCCTCGACATCGTCGCTGATGATGACGAGTTCAAACAGGCGGTGAATCGCGCGTTTCGCCGCGTGAACGAACTGGTGAACGTTCCGGGGTTCCGCCCTGGTAAGGCACCACGGCAACTCGTGGAACAGCGAGTCGGCCGTGACTTGATTGTTCAGGAAGCCCACCGTGAGGTCATGGATGACCTCTATCGACGTGCGCTTGAACAGGAAGACATCGTTCCGGTTTCCGATCCGGAAGTCGACGTCTATCAGGACGAGCCGGTCGGCTTCAAGGTGACCATTCAGGTCTATCCGAAGGTCGATCTCGGAGACTACTCGACAATCTCTGTCGAGCCGCGCGAAGTCAATGCGACCGAAGAAGAGGTCGAAGACGTCATCCAGAATCTTCGCAAGCAGCAGAGCACCTGGGTTGAGCCAGATGAACCGCGGGCACCGGTCGAAGGAGATCAGGTCATCCTGGACTTTGAAGTCTATGAGGGTGACGAAGAGTTCCACGAACCGGTTGTCGGTGCGGATTTCGTGCTGGGCGAAGGTCCGCTGTTCAAGCAGATTGAAGAAGCGGTTAAGTTCCTTCAGCCCGGTGCCGATGCCGAGTTCGATATCAATTTCGAAGAAGACGATGAAGAAGCTCCGGAGCAGATCCGCGGCAAGACCCTGCACTACAAAGTCAAGCTGCAGGAAGTCAAATCCAGGGAACTTCCCGAGATCGACGAAGAGTTCCTGAAGTCGATCAACGAGGAATACTCGACCATCGAGGATCTCCGGGAGGCCATTCAGAAGGATCTGTTGCAAAACAAAGTTCAGCAGTCCCGGGATGA
>SLFF01000233.1 GCA_007124395.1 Thermomicrobiaceae bacterium
ACCCACGCAATCGGGCCAGGTATTCTGCTCTACGAGATTCAGCAAGCCAGCGATGTCACCTATCGGATGTACGACTGGGGCCGTGTCGACAGTGCAGGAAACGCGCGCGAGCTTCATATCGATCAATCGCTGGAAGTCGTCAAACCGGACCTGCGCGCCGATCGGGTCGCGCCACTCCAGGTAGCCGAGGGCAGAACGATTCTCGCGGCATGCCGATACTTCGCACTCGAGGAATGGGAGATCCCGGAGCAGCCCCTGACCGTCGATTTCGACCAGCAGTGTTTTCGACTGGTCAGCGTGATCGAAGGCTCAGCCGTTGCCAGCTGGAAGAACGATCAGATCGATCTTCCGGTCGGGCAAACCGTTCTGATCCCTGCCGCTATGCAAACGCTCGAACTGACCGGACCTGCCAGGCTACTCGTCAGCTATGTCCCGGAACTCGAACAGGATGTGCTCCGGCCGCTTCTCCTTGCGGGACACCAGCCGGAAGACATCTACCGACTCGCCGGAATGCTGGGTCATATCCAGAGCGCCTGACCCTCTCGATCAACAGGTTGATCAATCTCCGAGGACTACCCCGATGGATAGAGTGAACGACCCCTGTCGTCAGGTACAGTTGTCACTGTATCCGGGTCGCGAAGCACCGGTGGATCATTGCAACTCACTGAATCGACAGGATCTCATCATATGTCTCATCCACGAGGCCGCAGACCGAACAACCGGACCCCGAGAGCGCGCGCATTCCCATCACCACTCATGGCGGCTGTTATCGGCGTGGCCGCGATTCTTCTGATTGCCTCGGCCGTCATGCTCTGGCCGGGCGGGGATGCCGAAGCGGGATTCGAACCGGTCGACTCGCTCGAATACGAACACAGCCCCAATCACCTGCATGGGATCGGCTTCGATCCAGAGGCAGGGCGACTCTACCTGGCTTCCCATTTCGGTCTGTTCGCCGCCGAAGACGGCCAGCTCCATCAGGTAGGAGATGAACGCTCGGATCTCATGGGTTTCTCGATGGATCCGCACGACACCTCGACCATCTTCGTCAGTGGGCATCCGCAGGGTGGGGGAAATCTGGGAGTCCTTCGTTCTGACGATGAGGGTCGGAATTTCGAGCAGATCTTCACCGGCATCGGCGATGAAGTTGTCGACTTCCATTCGATGACGATCAGCCCCTTGGACTCAGACTGGTTGTATGGCGCCTTCATGGGCCAGATCTATCGCAGTGAAGATGGTGGACATAACTTCGTTGCAATGGAGCCAGAGGGGTTGCCCGAATTTGGTCTCTGCTGGGGAGTTCCCTGCCTGGCAGCCGCAGCTGATGATCCCAATACAGTGCTTGCCGGCACCCAGCAAGGATTGATGGTCTCCAGCGATGGTGGATCCACCTGGGGGTTGACCGGGGGTGATCTCGGGCAGGTTGCTGCCGTAACAGTCGATCCTGTCGCACCGGAGCGCATCGTAGCCTACACCGAGACAATGGGACTGGCCGAAACGATTGATGGGGGCGAATCGTGGGAGAGCCGTCAGGGCGATATGCCAATAGTCGAGGGTGGCGTTGTGTTCTCGATCGCACTAGATACCACTGATCCTGACCGGATATTCGTGGCTACCATGAACAACGACGTCTTCGAAACCACCGATCGCGGACAGACCTGGCATCAAGTCATCTAAATTCGGGTGAGTCGCAGATTGATCGAAAGGCGGCGCCGTGCTGGAAACCAGCACGGCGTGCTTGTTCGGTGCTAATTCTTCTTGCGCAGGAACTCGTAGGCCCATCCCAGCACCGCACCATAAGCGATGTGCCGGAGGATCTCCTGCATGAACGGCGTGAACCGATTGAACGGCTGCAGCGTTCCCCGCTTGATCTCCGGGTGAACCCGATCGAGGATCGTGATGATTGGCCAGAGAATCATATTCTCCGCCAGTCCGAACATCGTCCCCTTGACCCAGCCCCGGCCGGGAAGGCGATCTTCGACGTGTGCGTAGACCGCTCCCAGCGCAGCACTGTTGAAGAAGTGCATCGCCGTACCGAGAATCGGCCATATTCGACCGCCCCCCGGAACCATTCCCGAGAGCAGGCGCAAGTCGTTCGATTTGTATCGAGTCAGCGCAATATCCACGGCCATGGTCAGCAGGAATGCCGTTCCGGCAACCAGCCCAGCTACGATTCCGGCCGCAGTTCGGTGTGTTGATTCGTCGCGTCTCATAGGCGATCTCCTGTCAGGCGTGTGAGGCCTGTAGCGTGAAAATTGGAGGCATCGAGAGCTTGTGTCTGGATCGCGCCATCATCTGCTGGACCTGCTGAACGCGATCCGGATCGAACCCCGCCGTCGGCTGGCCCGACTCTATCGCCGCCAGGATGGCATCGAGTTCCTCGTAGGTGATTCCCATCTCGTCCTCGTCGGTCTGACCGGCCCAGAGGCCCGCACTCGGGGGACGATCGATAATCCGCTGCGGCACGCCGATCTCGCGCGCCAGATCCCGCACCTGATTTTTGTAGAACGAACCGAGCGGAAGCAGATCAACGCCGCCGTCGCCGTACTTCGTGAAGTAGCCGACCAGCAACTCGGTTCGATTGCCGGTCCCAACCACCATCAGTCCGTTGGTATTGGCGATATGATAGAGCGTGATCATTCGCAACCGGGGCTTGATGTTCGCCACGGCCATGTCGTTACCCTCTGGAAGTGTTGAGAGCATCGTATCGAACGGATGCGAGAGATCGATCTCCAGCGGGGTGATGCCGATGCTCTCGGCTAGCAACCGGGCGTCTTCGATATCTGCCAGTTGAGAGTGGGCCGGCATAATCACGCCGGTTACCCGTTCCGGGCCGAGCGCTCGTGCCGCCAGCGTTGCCACGACAGCGGAATCAATCCCGCCAGAAAGCCCGAGAACGACTCCGTTCATTCCGGCCGACGAGACCTGACCGGATATCCACTGTTCGATCGCTTCAGCAAGTGTCGCCATTGACATGCTCCTTCATCGATGAGATGACGTGCAGCGGATCAACTCGTAACGCCTTCATGATAGCAGTTTCGTTGCCAACTCCGACCGGATACGTGACCATACCGAGCGAAATCGGCTTAGAATGCCGGGGACCGTTCTGAATCGGTCCTCAACTCCCGGTAACTGAAAGCTACGCGCACTCTCATGAGCCTGCTCACCATCCTGTTTATCATCGCCGGTCTGGTTCTCCTGGTCGGAGGAGCAGAAGTTCTCGTTCGCGGAGCCACGAGACTCTCGCTTGCACTCGGTATCTCCCCGCTCGTGATCGGTCTTACCGTCGTCGCCTATGGCACCAGCTCGCCCGAAGTGGCAGTGACGCTTCAGGCAGGGTTCGCCGGAGATACCGATCTCGCCCTCGGCAACGTCATCGGAAGCAACATCGCCAATATCCTGCTCGTACTCGGGATGGCCGCGCTGGTGGCACCACTCGTCGTCCGGAGCCAGCTCGTCCGCTTCGATGTTCCGATCATGATCGGTGCCTCGGTGCTATTGCTGGTTCTGGCAGTGGATGGAAGCATCGGGCGGATCGAGAGCGGGATTCTGGCCCTTGGGGCCTTTATCTACAGTGGCGTCGTGCTCTACATCGGCACCCGCAAAGGCACGGTGCCGGTAGATATCCCGGACGAGAGCGAGTTTGTCACCGTCGAGCGGCAGCGATACCGCGGGCTCGGTCGTCATTTGGTCTACATCGTTATCGGACTGGTGCTCCTGGTGCTGGGATCCCGCTGGCTGGTTCAGGGGGCTGTCGAGATTGCCGAAGCGCTGGGCGTCAGCCAGATGATTATCGGCCTGACGGTGGTTGCCATCGGGACATCACTGCCGGAAGTCGCGACCTCGGTTATCGCCTCGATCAAAGGGGAACGCGACCTTGCCGTCGGCAACGTAGTCGGCAGCAACATCTTCAACATCTTTCTGGTGCTGGGGATCGCCGGGTTCATCGTTCCCGTGGACATCCCGGTGCCGAGTTCAGCCCTGAACTTCGACCTGCTGGTGATGATCGCGGTCGCGGTAGCCTGCCTGCCGATCTTCTTTACCGGCGCCGAGATCGCTCGCTGGGAAGGTGGGCTGTTTCTCGGCTACTTCGTCGCCTACACGGCATATCTGGTCCTGCGCTCGCAGGACCATGAAGTGCTGCCCGAGTACAGCCAGATCATGCTGGCCTTCGTGATTCCGCTGACCGTGATCACCCTGATCGTGCTGACGATCCACGCGATCCACACCCGGCGCAAGGAACGCAATGCGCGGAACGGCCCCGACACGGGCGATGATTCTGTTACATGATTCACAATAGAGTATTAACGCCGGAGGCGCTGTATGGTAGCCTCTTATCTGGCATTAACTGGACCGGGGTGCCGTGTGCCCGCTGGTTCCAGAACTGCGCCAATGGTTTGCACTGTCCATGATCCAGTGCAGGGAGCGTATCCGACCATCGTCAATGGGGACGGGCAGACCGGATGGGGATTCTCGTTGCAGTTCTGTCAGGGTTTCTGGTGGCACTGGCTGCCCCCTGGCTCACGCGCTGGTTTGGTGATCGTGTCGGCTGGGTCATCGCACTCCTGCCGCTTTCAATCACGATCTACCTGCTTACCTTCATTCCGGATCTCGCCGACGGGGGATCGGTCCGCTACTCCATGGAGTGGATCCCTGCCCTCAACATCAACCTGTCATTTCACGTCGATGGACTCGGGCTCGTTTTTGCCCTTCTGATCAGCGGAATCGGCACCCTGATCATGCTCTACGGTGGTGGATACCTGCAGGGCCATCATCAACTCGGCCGCTTCTACCTCTACATTCTGATGTTCATGGCCTCGATGCTCGGGGTCGTTCTCGCGGACAACATCATCACGTTCTTTGTCTTCTTCGAACTCACCAGCCTGACGTCCTACCTGTTGATCGGATTCGATCACAACGCCGCTAAATCGAGATACTCTGCCCGCCAGGCGCTGCTCGTCACCGGTATCGGTGGTCAGTTCCTGCTGGTTGGACTGATCCTGCTTGCGATCGCTGGTGGGGGCTGGGAGTTCTCGGTCCTGGTCGATCAGGCGGACGTAATTCAGGATCATGCGCTCTACGTGCCGATCATGTTCCTGATTCTGGGCGGGGCCTTCACCAAGTCGGCTCAGGTGCCATTCCACTTCTGGTTGCCGGGAGCAATGGCCGCGCCGACACCGGTCAGCGCCTACCTGCACTCCGCTACCATGGTCAAGGCTGGCGTTTATCTGATGGCCCGAGTCAACCCGACGATCGGCGGAACCGACCTCTGGCAATTCGTTCTCGTGACATTTGGCGCCGCAACGATGCTGCTGGGCGCGTATCTCGCCGTTCAGCGCACCGACCTCAAGCAATTGCTCGCCTATACGACGGTCAGCTCGCTCGGAACGCTCACCCTGCTGATCGGTATCGGAACCGACGTCGCCCTGAAAGCGGCGATGGTCTTCCTGGTGGTGCACTCGCTGTACAAGGGCGCCCTCTTTATGGTCGCCGGGACAATCGATCATGAAACCGGGACTCGCGATATCCGCATTCTCGGCGGGCTGCGCAAGCTCATGCCGATCACCTCGATCGGCGCCGCGGTAGCCGCGCTCTCGATGGCCGGAATTCCGCCGTTGTTCGGATTCATCGGCAAAGAACTGGTCTATGAGGCTGTCCTCGATCTGGACGCCTTTGCGATCATCATTGCGGTGGTGGCCGTCGTCAGCAACATTCTGATGGTCGTGGTTGCCGGAATCACTGGCATTCAACCGTTTATCGGTGAAGAGAAGGAAACGCCGAAGCACGCCCACGAGGCACCCGCATCGCTGTACCTTGGCCCGCTGGTCCTCGGCACGCTGAGTCTCGCGGTCGGTGCGATTCCCGCGCTGATCGATACCAGGATCATGGAACCCGCCGTCTCGGCAGTCGCCGGACAACCGGTCGAGGTCACCCTCTACATCTGGCACGGGGTGAATGCGATGCTGATTATGAGCATCATCACCGTGGCCGTCGGTGTCGTGGTGTTTATGGGCCGCCAACAACTCCGATCCGTCACTAACCAGACGAACCCACTTGCCGCGCTCGGCCCGGAAGCGATCTATGCGCATCTGCTGACGGGGCTCGACTGGCTCTCCCGCACTCAAACGAAGATCATCCAGAACGGATATCTGCGCTTCTACTTCCTGACGATCATCGTGGTACTCGTCGTCTCGGCGATCTACCCGCTGATGGCCTACGGCAATATCCAGCTCGCCGGTGATCTCTCCGACGTCCGCATCTATGAGTGGGTAGTCGTTGCTATCGTGCTTATGTCGGCAATCATGGCAGTCCGGGCACAATCCCGACTGGCGG
>SLFF01000289.1 GCA_007124395.1 Thermomicrobiaceae bacterium
CCGGCCATCGCCGCCAGTTGCGATTCACCGGTCGGGGCATCAGACTGCCACGGCACTACCCAGACCCGATCAGCCAGTTCACCCCGAACCCGCTCGATCTCGGATCGCTCCAGTTTTGCTCGTGAGAGCAGGGTTGGATGTCGGGTTCCGCTCAGGTGATAGGTCTGGTTGATGATCCAGCCATACGGATCGATTCCGGCCCGGCGCAGATCATCCTGCAGACGCTCGGCTTCCAGCACCGGCGTTCCCTCGGCCAGCGAGACAATCAGCACCCGGGTGTATTCCGGATTCTGCAGCCGCATCAGCGGGGTAATCATCCTGCCCCCCTGCACACCGCCAGCATTACGCATCATCTCCTGATGGTAGGCACCAGTGGTATCCAGCAACAGCAGCGTGTGCCCGGTCGGTGCGGTGTCCAGAATCACGTAGCGGTTCCGGGCCATCGACAATGAACGAGAGAACGCCCGGAAGACGGCGATCTCCTCGGTACAGGGCGACCGGAGATCCTCTTCCAGCAACGCTCGCTGCTGGTCGTCGATATCGCCAGCCCGGCGAATGACATCAGCCCGGTACTTCTCGATCTCGACTTCCGGATCGATGTGCGAGACCTCCAGATTGTCCGGGGCATCACCCGCCAGCGTATCGGCCAGGTGTGCGGCAGGGTCGGTGGTAGTCAGAAATACCGGGTGGCCCCGCCTTGCCAGAGCGACCGCCACCGATGCGGCCATCGTCGTTTTTCCAACACCACCCTTGCCCATCAGCATCACCGCACCGGGGCCCCACTCCTCCAGATCGGAGATAAGCCCGGAGAGATCCGGCACTTCGCCGGTCTCGGCCACGGCTGGCTCATCGGGAACGTGTGACTCCGAAGATTCGAATGCCGAGCCGTCACCGATCGCCCGGAGCGCATCGAGTCCACGTAGATCACGAGCAATCACCGGAATCTCCACCCGTGGCAAACGTTGCAACGCATCCGGCATGGAGTCGATCGCCATTCGTTGCTGATAGAGGATCGCGTCGGCTACATCATCATCCTGTAGCGAGTGCGCCAGCAGCCCGTTCAGCGCCAGGTGCTGGTTCCGAATTCCAAGCGACTGGAGTTCAACGCTGGCCCGGGCCGCTTCCCGGATGGCGCTCTGCTCCGGCCGAGTCACCAGAATCAACGACGTCTGGTCGGCATCGGCCAGTGATTCCACCGTTGCGCTGTATCGCTGCCGGTTCTCATCCAGCCCGGCAAGTGGCCCCAGACAGCTGGCACCCTGTGGGCTGTCCTGAATGTAGTCGCTCCAGGCAGATGGCAGCATCATCAGACGCAGGGTGTGTCCGGTTGGCGCGGTATCGAAGACGATATGGTCGAACTCGCCCTGACCCGTGGTTGGTTCGGTCACGAAACGGGTGAACTCATCGAACGCGGCGATCTCCACCGTGCAGGCACCGGACATCTGCTCTTCCAGCCCACGCAGCTCATCCTCCGGCAATACCTCGCGGTAGGGATCGATCACGCGAGCCCGGTAGGCATCGGCGGCCTGTTCTGGATCGATATTCACCAGATAGAGGTTGTCGACACCGGTCACCGGCTGCGGTGCCTGGCCGACCGTCATCCCGAAAACGTCTCCGAGGTTCGAGGCCGGGTCGGTGCTGACCAGCAGGGTTCGTTTGCCCTGATCGGCCAGCCAGACGGCAACGGTACTGGCAACCGTGGTCTTGCCAACCCCGCCTTTGCCGGTAAAGAAGAGATAGCGTGTTGTCCAGCGGGACCAGTTCGGCGTCTTTGTTGAGCTCATGGTGGATGCATCCTGACTGCTTGATCGTGCCTGCGATTCCTGCCCTGAAGTATAACGTATTTTTACGAAATACGCGTGCCCGGTTGGTGCTCATGCTAAAATTATGGTTGGTCTACCGGACTCGCGCGACACCGGTAGCAACGGAGCAACAGACCGGAAGTAGAGTCATGAGACGGATCACTCCCCCGTAGGCAGCATTGCGCTCGCAGAATTTCAGGCACACGCCGTGTCCTGGGTCTTCGAGTGCGTCCGATTCGCCAGTATGACCATCTGACTTGCTGCATAACCACGGAGGAGCACAACCATGTCTATATCGAACGAAATCGCATCAGAAGTCGCCCGGCGCCGCACCTTTGCCATCATTTCCCATCCGGACGCCGGGAAAACAACCCTGACCGAAAAACTCCTGCTCTACGGTGGGGCCGTTAACCTTGCCGGGTCCGTTACGGCTCGGAAAACCCAGCGTCACGCGGCCTCTGACTGGATGGAGCTGGAGCAACAGCGTGGTATCTCGATCACCTCAACCGTGCTGCAGTTCGAGTACGGCGATCTGGTGATGAACCTGCTCGATACACCCGGTCACCAGGACTTCTCGGAAGATACCTATCGAACGGTCACCGCCGCTGACAGCGCCATCATGGTGCTGGACGCATCCAGCGGTATCGAGCCACAGACGCTGAAGCTCTTCGAGGTCTGCCGTATGCAGCAGATTCCGATCTTCACCTTCATAAACAAGATGGACCGGCCCGCGAAAGAGCCACTCGACCTGCTGGACGAGATCGAGAACACCCTCGGCCTCTCTGTCTGCCCGATGAACTGGCCGATCGGTGATGGACCTGATTTCCAGGGTGTCTACGATCGCTTCAGCCAGACCGTCAACCGGTTCGAGCGTACCGTGCACGGTGCAAAGCAGGCGCCGGTGCAGACGGCCGGTGTCGATGACCCGAAACTGGGCGAGATGCTCGGGGTGAACGCGGCCGCCAAGCTGCGGGAAGATGTCGAACTGATCGAGATGGCCGGAACGGAGTTCGACCACGAGGCGATTCTGGCCGGTATTCAGACACCGGTGTTCTTCGGAAGTGCCCTGACCAACTTCGGCGTACAGCTCTTCCTCGATTCATTTACAAAGTACTCTCCGGCTCCACGGCCACGAACGGCCGAAAACCGGGAAGTCCAGCCAGACGATCCCGATTTCTCCGGCTTCGTTTTCAAGATCCAGGCAAACATGGACCCCCGCCATCGGGATCGGGTCGCCTATGTGCGGGTCTGCTCCGGCAAGTTCGAGAAAGATATGGCGGTCCAGCAGGTCCGGCTCGATCGGCAGCTCCGGCTCAGTCGGCCGCTCCGCCTGTTCGGGCAGGATCGGGAAGTCGTCGAAGAAGCCTACGCCGGCGACGTCATCGGCCTGATCAATCCCGGGATGTTGACGATCGGGGACACCGTCACCACTGGGAATGCCGGTGAGTTTACGGCCATGCCCCGTTTCGCGCCAGAACACTTTGCCCTGCTGCGCAACATCAAGACGGAGCGACGCAAGCAGTTCCAGAAAGGCCTCGATCAGATCGAGGAAGAGGGCGGCATTCAGCTGTTCTATCCGCTCGATTCCGGCAGTCGAGAGCCGATTCTGGCCGCCGTTGGTGCTCTGCAGTTCGACGTCGTCCGATTCCGGCTGGAGCACGAGTACAACTGCGAGACCACCATGGAGCAGATGCCCTATGAGATGGTGCGCTGGGTTCACGGTGATCCCCAGGAGATCCGGCAGATGGCCTCGCGCCGTGGCCGATCACGGGTGGAAGACCGTGATGGCAACGTGGCAGTGCTCTTCCGCAGCCGGTGGGACGTCGATTTCGCCCGTGACGAGTTCCCGGATGTCAAGATGAGCCACATCGGTGGACGTCTCGGCGTGCAACCTGCGATGGCAGAAGCATAGACAGAGAGTCACAGGAGGAGTAGACTTCTGCTGTCAGCAGGCATCACAATGACGACCAGCTTTCCAGTTATGATGCATGCGTCCTTTGATGCATAGCAACGCCTGTTGCCATGCGCGCGGAGAGGATAAGGGATGCAATTCCATATTCGCAGCTGGAAAAGCCGGTTTTCGGCCATTATTGCCTGCGCTCTGCTGGTCATGATGGTGGGTGCCCCGGTTGCAGCAGAGAATCACGGTGCCATGGATCACCTTCAGATCAGAGCGACCTTCACTGTGTCAGATCCACCGGAGGCGCCGTATCACGCCCATCAGAGCATGCTCCACTTCCCACCGGGGGCTGTAGCTCCGCTGCACTACCACGGCGGGCCGGGCTATATCACCATTCTGAAAGGTTCTGTCACTCTCTATGAAGATGGCGAGCCGACAATCTATCATGCCGGTGACAGCTTGGTGGAAACCACGGACAGTGAATACCGCGGCATCAACCATACCGATGAAGACATGCGCCTGATGGTCACCTACCTGGTGCCGCACGGCGAAGACGTCACCACGATGGTCGATGACCCGGATCATCCGGATGCTCCCGAGATCGTGGCAGAGGTCATGGCCGAGACGGTGCGTGATTTCAGCGACCCACCGGCATCCTTCGAGCTGGTGCATGCTACTGTCAGCCATCCAGCCGGCATCACCGAAGAGCCAGCCACCACCAGTGGCAACCGGCTGATGACCGTGGTGGACGGGGAGATCGACCTGAGCATCGAGGGTGAGCCACAGACGCTGGCCGCCGGCGATTCAGTGCTGATCGAAGCTGATACCGAATACCAGGTCGGCAATACCAGCGACGCCCGCGCCTTGACCATGAGCACCATTCTGGTGCCCGATGTTCATAGCGTGGCACCGGCAACTGGCGCAACCGTGGACCGCACCTTCGCGCTCTGGATCCTCGTGATGGTCGCCTCGACGCTTCTCGTCACCGGCACCATGCTCCGAATCACTGCTGTGCGATTGCGGTAGCGGCTGCCCCGCAGCTGGATCACCAGGAGCAGCCCTCACCCCGACCCTCTCCCAGTACTGGGAGAGGGTGAAGATTCACGAGGTCTCCCAATCAAGGTAGACCGGGCAGCTCCGTCTGCCCCTGCCAACCAACCCAAGGCGAGGAAAGAAGACCCCCCTCTCCCAACGCCTGTCCTGAGCTTGCCGAAGGATCTGAGAGGGGCCGAGGGTGAGGGCCGTCGTCCTTCCAGAATCATGGTCCATACCTACGGCCATCAGAGATTTCTTGTATGTGGAGAAATGACAGACCCGGCCCGATCCTCCGTTCGGAGACATGGTTGACACCCATCAATCCTGCGCGATCGACAACGCTCGATCCGCTACTTCGGCACCGGGCACCACATACAGTCGCCCGTCCAGGGGTTACGACATTTGCGCGCGCCACGCTGGCGACCATCCTCCAGAACAACCCAGCGGGTTGTAACCTCAAGATCTCCCATTTCTATCGTCTCAGCTCGATAGAGACCGGCATCTCCTTCAGCAGGCAGCGCAACAAAGTCCAGTGGCTCCTGATCTTCAAGCGTCAGAGTTCCAGTGATTTCATCGCCATCAATTGAGAGCTCGATTCTGTCCACGCAATCATCCAGATCGGCTTCGCCGCCTGTCAGTTCGCCTTCGAGATAGACAGATGTATCACCGCTGTCGCAGGCATAGGCAGCAATTCCTCCCGAGCCTCCGGCATAGCCTTCATCGATTGAAAAGGCGATGAACAGATCATCCGTTACTTCCCCGACCCATGTGTTCTGATAGGACCAGACATCGTAGGTTTCTCCCTGGATATCAATCTCAGATGCGGTGATGTCGAGTTCCGGGAGTTCGAACATTTCGTACTCTTCGAGCCATTCTTCTACGTACTCTTCGTACGCCTCTTCGGCCTCGGCGTGGGAAAGATCAGACGGCTGAACATTTGTCTCTGCATCGTCGTTGTCTGTCGACTCTGGCGCGTCATCAGACTGTCCATCATCGGGTTCAGCAGCTGGTGCTTCACTGTCATCTCGGGTTACACAGGCCGCGAGTGAGATTCCTACCACCGCGGAACTGGCCAGACCAAAGCCGAACTTCAGGAGGCTTCTCCGGCTCAACTGGGCTTCTGACAATGTATGGTGTGTATCTGCATTTCCCTGGCTACGCATCTGAGACCAACCTCCTACCGAAATCTGGATCATCAGGAACACTAGACGACACCGGACAACACCGCTCATACCATGACCGCGGTAACGGTGCAAGACCCGGTAGTCGACTATGAACAGATTAGCCGGAGCGCACGTTCCGAACATCGTGGAAAACACGGAAATTCCGGGAATGCGACGACGGAGTATCTCTGGAAGCCCTCTACAGCGTCATGTTGCATCCAATACCAGAAGCCGGTGTCGATGCCGATGGGTATGTCTTCCCCGGTGGCGAGCAAGGCGGGGGCATCCAGCGTATCGATCCAGAGCCAGAGCTGGCGGAAACCGAAGGATGGGACTGGCAAGAGTTACTAAACGGGGAGGGCGCAGTATCCTCCTGGATGAACGACCTGCTCG
>SLFF01000160.1 GCA_007124395.1 Thermomicrobiaceae bacterium
CGATCCAGGTCTTGGTTGCGGTGTCCTGGTTGCCATTTACACCGAGCGTCGCGATGAAGTGATCAACGCCGACTCGTGAGCCCGTGTACGTGTAACTGGCGGAGCCAGAGCCATTGGTCGTCAGGTTACGTGGGAAGAACTCCGGATGCGCATTGGTCTCACCGGCGTCAAGCGCCAGCTCGATTGCGAAACCAGACTCTTCGACGTCAACCCAGCCGCCGCCAGCATCGTAGCCGATCTGAGCAGTCACGGTGTGCTGGTCACCAACGTTGTTGGTGGCATCCTCGCCAAGATCGACTTCCAGGGCTACCCAGTTCTTCTGGATCTCGTTGGAAGTGCGGCCCGGCAGTAGTGCGGTTGCTGTCAGGTTGTCGGTGCCAGCTTCTTCAGAGGTGTAGGAGAAGGAGACGTTGCCGTCACCATCAGTCACACCGGACTGAACCTGATCACCGTTGATGTTGAAGCCGATATCGGCGCCATCGATACCTGCGCCAGTGTCGACGCGGAAGAGGCTGGCAACAACTTCGTGTTCGGTGACGAAGGTGACGTTCGGAACGTCCGCATCGTAACCGTCGTAGTGCGAAAGTGAGATGTCGAAGTCAACCCAGTTCTTCTGGACCGAAGCGGAAAGATCGGTTCCAGGAACGGTCGCCACAATGCTGTGCGGCGCCTGTGGCGTCGTGTTTGCACTGATGTAGGAGAAGAGCGCTTCACCATCGGCATTGGTGGTATCCGAGCCGGAGTGCTCGTCCTGGCTATTCTCAACGTTGAAGTCAACGTCCACGTCCTTAAGAACGTTGTCGTTCTGATCGCGGACGGTTGCGACAACTTCGTGGTCATCAAAGTAGATGACGTTTGCCGGGATGTCCCCCTCGAACTCTTCAACGTGCTCGAGCGTGATGCTGTCAGGTGCGCCGAATTCCCAGGTCTTGGTGGCGGTGAAGACACCGTCGACACCGTCGACCTCGATCTTGATGGTGTCCTGGCTCAGCCCGTGGTGCGGGTTGTTACCACGGTAGGAGATGACGAATGTGCCATCGCCACCGGTGGAGCCGGACTTGACATCGGTATCTTCCGAGTAGTTGCGGTGCGGGCCTTCGGTGATCTCGGAGCTGACTCCGACATCGCTCATCGGCTCGCCGAACTGATCGGTAACCGTCACCGTGATTTCGTGGGTGTCACCCCAGGTGTTGGTGTCGGTAACCGGGTCGATATCGACATTGGTTGCTGTCGGGGCAGCCGGTTCGCCTGGAACGCGTACCAGGTTGAATGCGACGGCGCCATCGCCACCCACGTCATAGTTGACCTGGTTGGAGACACCGACGAGCTCGCCTTCACCAGAAACGCTGATGATGGCGGATCCGAAAAATCCGTCCGGCATCGTGCCCATGTCGAGTGCATAGACCGTGCGTGACTCTCGTGGGGCAAGTGAAACGGTGCGCGGTGTATTTATGGTTGGGGCAACTGGGTTGCCAGCCTGGTTGTAGAACGTGATGTGAGCGTTGACGCTCTCATCGGCAGAGGCGTTGAACAGCTGAATACCGGAGGTGTCTCCGTTACCCGCATCGTTGCCCTTGCCGTAGATTGGAAGCGCCATACCATCGCCAACGGCATCCTGTGGGTTGCCATCGCCGGCGGTTTCGTGCTCAGTGATGTAGGACATGGCACTGCCGACGTCCAGCCCAGTACCGAAGTACTTGATCTGGTCGACCGATGCATGGAAGGCGCCAGTACCCTGCAGGATGGCGGAGCCCACAAAGCCCTCGTCATCGAGGCCGAGTTCCTGAACACCTGGAATGTAGAGATATTCCATGCTTCGTGGCGCGATCTCGAGAACCTCGGAAATCTGACCAGAAGTGGTCGGGCCGTGGAAATCGATCTGCACCGTGTTCACCGAGTCGGTGAGGTTCGCAACGCTGATACCGGTGTTCCACATGTTGTAGTTCTGGAACACGAGCGGTGCGTACTTGGTGCCGTTGCCTTCGCTCTCCGGTCGGGAGGTGTTGATCACCAGCATGTCGTCTTCTGGCTTGACACGCTCGGCAACGGCTGAGATCTGAGCGGTGGAGCTGGATTCGATCCAGGCACTGCCGACGAACTCATCGCCGAGATCAATGGTCTCCTCCAGCTGGTCCAGGTTAACGCGCTCTACCTCGCCCGGATCGAGCGAGAGGCTGTATGATCCTGAACTGTCACCGGAGACACCTTCGCCAAAGGCGCCATAGAAGTTGACTGTGACGGACTGGCTTGCGCCGCCGTCAGACCAGTTGGCGATCTTGATCTCCGTGTTCCAGCCGCTGTTGGTCTGGACAATCGGGAGAATGTGGTTGCCGCCGCCGACCATGTTCTCGGTCTGGGCGGAGTAGCCATCGACTTCAAGGTGGCTACCGCTGGTCTTGCCGTCGCTACTGGCGACTGGCGAGACGTTCTTGGCGGCACCAGTAATGTGTGCGCGGATTTCCTCGGTGACAACGATTTCGTTGTCGTCATCATCGGTACCGAGTTCTTCACGCTGCACGTAGCCCACAGCCTTAACAGCAAAGCCGTCGCCGTCTCCGGCTTCGGCCAACTGCGCGACGCTAACTGTGGTGGAAGCGTATGGATCTACTGCTTCAGTGCGTCGAAGCTCGTAGCCCTCGCCAGGAACACCAACGTAGAAGTCAACCTCAATCGGGCTGCTCTCGATGTTCTGGACAGTCGCCGTCCCATACCATGGGCCGGTTGTCTGGCCGTCGATGCCGACAAGGTCAGCACCGTTCGGTATCCACGGGAAATACGCATCCTGCGTCCCCGTGTGGTCCGCTGAGGCTGTGCCCAGCGCACCGACGAACATGCTCAGGACTAACCCTAGTCCCAGAAGCATGGTGAGAAAACGCTTTCTCACTTGTAACTCCCTTCCCCCGGTACACCCCCCGGGTTAACCGTCAACACCGATCCACAATGCGTCCCTCGCATTAATGAACCGTTTTGCCCTGCGTGTACCATTGCGCCCATTGCGGGTCCCTGAAAATCAAATGCAACAGGCACACTGGAGCTAGAAACTCCATTGGTCGCCTCAGTATAGGACCTTGCGGACTGTGAGTCAATGGTTAGCTCCCACTAACGAAACGCTTGCCTCTTTGCACGTGATGCTACGCCAGTCACCACCTCATGCGTTCACTTCTCCGCACTTCGCATAAACGGCACGTGAGCTGCTTCCGAAATGCGCACTTATCGGCTCGTGCATGCGTAATTCGGGACGCAAGTACCAATTGTTTAACCTGCGGCTGTTGTGTTGCAGCATTGGACATCTCCAGCACTCACGCCACTCCTGCCACGACCGACTCACACGAGCATTCTGGGCACCTGGTGTGACTGACTGGTCAACACTCGACCAATCTTTGTGGGGATTTTCCCGCAAAATTGGGTCTCTGCGTCACGTTCAGGCAACATCTGAGCTGAAACCGGGCTGTGGTAAGGTCAGGCGTTGCAAACGCACAGGAGTGAGAAACCGACGCAGGAAGGACGAGCAGATTTGATGAGTGAGGCGACTGAACGCAAGGTTGGCATGGCGATCATGGCGCACCCGGATGACTACGAGTTCGGTGCTGCAGGGACGATTGCTAAATGGATCCGCGAAGGCTGGACCTTTCATTATGTGATCTGTACCGATGGTGGCGGTGGCGGCAGTGATGAGGCGCGGGACTGTGGCCCGGCCGCACGACGAGAGCTGAACAAGCTGCGGCGTCGGGAACAGCGGGCAGCCGGAGACGTGCTGGGGCTGGACCAGATCTTCTTTCTAGATCACATCGATGGACAGCTGCAGAATACGATCGAGCTCCGCCGCGAGCTGGTTCGCCTGATTCGCCGGTATCGCCCAACGCGTGTGCTCATACCATCGCCAGATCGGGTATGGCATCCGGAGTATCACGTAAAGCGTCATCATCCAGACCACATGGCCTGTGGGGATGCCGCCCTGGCGGCGCTCTATCCGGCGGCGCAGAATCCGTGGGATTTCCCGGAGTTGCTGGATCAGGGGCTGATGCCGCATCAGGTTTCGGAGTTCTATGTGACCGGGGCGCCGGTGATCAACCACGCCGAGGAGATCAAGGACACGATGGATGTGAAGATCGCGGCACTGGCCGAGCACAAGAGCCAAGTCGGTATGCGGATCGATGATCTCGGCAAGATGCTGCGGGATGGTGCGCGGGATCGTGGCAAGGAACACGGGATGAAGCTGGCGGAAGTGTTTCATAAGATTGTGAATGCGTAGGAATTGGCCCTCAGATACCCGGGCCTGGCCCTCACCCCCCGGCCCCTCTCAGATCCTTCGGAAGGCTCAGGACAGGTCCTGGGAGAGGGGAGAGATTCAAATCCTTAGGTTTCCACCTGGGTGCCGGCGGGGTATTCGTGCATCGGGGTGAGATCCCGCGCCCAGGCATCGAGGAATGGCTGCACCACACGCCAGGATTCTTCGGCTTCATCATCCCGGATGAACCGGGACTGATCGCCCCGCAAGGCATCGAGTATCAACGCGCCGTGGGCCGGGATGTTCTCCTGCGGCAGATCGATACTGAGATTGACCTCGCGCAGCTGCAATGGATCTTCCGGCCGGTTGAGCAGTAGCCGCACCTGCAGGCTATCCGGCAACATGTAGAGCTGCAGGGCGTTCGGCGTCTCGATCATGTGCGTTTGATACGGTCCCTCATCCAGCTGCTTGAAGACGATGTTAGCAATCCGGCGACGATAGGCCTGGCCTTTTCCGGTCCGAATGAGAAACGGCACGCCGGTCCAGCGATCGTTATCGATCTCCAGCTGGATCTTGGCGAAGGTCTCGGTGCGGTTGTCCGGGTCCACGCCATCTTCATCGACATAGTCCGGAATCTGCTTCCCGTTGATCTCCCCGGCGGTATAGCGTGCCCGGTAGCCCATCTTCGCGGCCTCGTCGGGACTCCAGGAACGGACATCCTTCAACAGCTGCACTTTCGCATCCCGGAGTGATTCCCCCTGCATGTCCTCCGGCGGCTCCATCGCCACCATGCAAAGAATCTGCAGCAAATGGTTCTGAGTCATGTCTTTCAGGGCACCGGCGGTATCGTAGTAGCTGGCCCGGCCACTCAGAGTGGAGATGTCCTCGAAGATAATCTCTACCTGCTCGATGTGCTCCCGGCTCCAGACAGGCTGGAGAATCCGGTTGGCAAATCGGAGCGCCGGGATCGCTTCCACGGATTGCAACGCAGTGAAGTGGTCGATCCGGTAGATCGTGTCCTCGGAAAAGTGCTGCTTGAGCAGTTTGTTCAGCTCCACGGCGGAGTCGTAATCGTCGCCGAACGGTTTCTCGACGATGATGCGGCTGCCCGCTGGCAGGCCGATCTCTTCCAGCGCCCGGATGCACGCGGGATAGATCTTCGGCGGTAGTGCCAGGTAGATGAGCGATGGTTTATCGCCGATCGCCCCGGACAACGCGTCGGCGTCGGTGGCATCGGCTTTCATGTAGTGCAGATGCTCGACGAGCTGATCACGAACACTGGTTTCGACTCCCGGAGCGCTCTCGGCGATGGCATCGGCCGAACGAGACCGGTAGTGGTCATTGTCCCAGTCTGCCCGGGCAACGCCGATGATCTCCAGCGGACGCTCGAGTTTCCCTGCCTGCAACGCGTCAGCCATTGCGGGGAGCAAGAACCTGGTGGAGAGATCCCCGGCGGCTCCGAGGATCACGAGTCGGTTCAAGTCAGCCATCAGGAGCCTCCGGCTTGTTCGAGTGCGATCTGAATGTTGACGCCAGACGAGATCACACCGACATGACTGAACGCCTGCGGGAAGTTCCCGAGAAATCGTCCAGACGGCGGGTCGATCTGCTCCGGAAGCAGGCCGGCGGGATTGGCCCGGCTGCAGAGCGAGTTGTAGAGCTCCAGGGCTTCATCGATCCGGCCCTGTTTGGCCAGATTGTCGACATACCAGAAGCTGCAAAGCAGGAAGGCGCCTTCGTGGCCGGGCAGGCCGTCGGGCGATTCATCCGGCAGGTAGCGATAGATGAGGCCATCGCCGGCCCCGAGTCGATCCATCACCGCCTGGGTTGTGGCAACCATCTTCGGGTGATCGGCCGGAATCACACCCCGGAGCGGCAGGGTCAGCAGGCTGGCATCCAGTCCGCCACCGCCAATGTGCTCGGTCAGAGTGTTCCGATCGGCCACCCAGGATTCCCCGAGAATACTGTTCCGGATGATCTCCGCTTCTCTTCTCCAGCGGGAGGGATCACCGGGGAGATCGAATTTGTCGGCCAGCGCGGCGCCACGCTCCAGCGCAACG
>SLFF01000141.1 GCA_007124395.1 Thermomicrobiaceae bacterium
CGATTCCAGCTCAAGGGAATCGAAGACGACGTGACCGTATCGTTCAGCCTGAATGGCTACGAAACCACCGAGGCAACGCTTGGTCCTGATGACGATCATGAGATCGCGCTCGGCTACCCGGTTCTGGAGGGTCGAATCTCCAGCGTCGTCGGCAGTCCGCTGCGTGGTGCCACGATTGCGGTGGGCGATACCTACACGCGATCGGTCGAAAACGGCGTCTTCGAGTTGCCGCACGAGGGTGATGCTTCCGAGATCATCGTAAAAGCGGCCGGACACGAGACAACCGTGATCCCGATCGACGAATTCGATGGCGGCATCTTCCTCGAACCGCAGGAAGTCTCGGCGGTCTACATCCCGGCATCGATCGTCGCCGACCCGGATGAATTCGCTAGCGTTCTCGACAGCATCGACGAAGCTGGTCTGACCGGTGTGGTGATCGATCTCAAGGATCACCTGGGACAGGTTCACTACGATTCCGGTGTCGAGCTGGCTCAGGAGATCGACGCACTGGCTGGCACCTTCGATGTGGACGCGGTGCTCGAAGAGCTCGAGAGTCGGGATCTCTACGCAATCGGTCGGATCTCGACATTCGAAGATCCAACCCTGGCCGAAGCCCGCCCGGATCTGGCAATCCAGGACAACCTGAACGATGACCTGTGGCGAACCTGGCAGGGCCGCGCCTGGGCCAACCCGCTCGACAGTGATGTTCAGGCCTACAACGTTTCGCTGATCGCCGAAGCCGCCGGACTCGGGTTCGACGAGATCCATCTGGCATCGGCACAGTTCCCGGAACATGGGTTGATGCATCGGGCAGATTACGGCCAGGCAACTTCAGCCAACCTTCGCGAGCAGACGATCTCCGGGTTCCTGGACGATGCCTATGCGGCGATCGCCGGCACCGAATCAGTGCTCAGCGCCAGCATCTTTGCCATGAGCCTGTGGGACGAGACCAACGATGTCACCGGACAGGATCTGCAGTCCATGGCCGAGCGGGTCGACTACATCAACCCGTTGCTGTATCCGTCACACTTCGCCACCGGTTCGCTGGGTGTCGAACGGCCGGGTGAGCACCCGTACATGATGGTCAGCCGGAGCCTGGAGAGCGGCGTGGAAATTCTGCCTCGCCACCTGACCGGCAAGATCCGCCCCTGGCTTCAGGATTTCTCCTACGGACTGGGGATCGATTACGGTGCCGAGGAAGTGCGCGAGCAGATCGAAGCCGCCGAATCAACCGTCACCAGCGGCTGGTTCCTCTGGAATCCAGATGGCGAATACAACTGGGACGCGCACGAACCAGCGGATGAAGACGACGAAGACGACGAGGACGACGAGTAACTCTCCGCCGCCCGGTACAGCAACACCCCCGTTCCCTTCATTAGGGAGCGGGGGTGTTTTCTTGCTCGGGATCTTCGGTTTATCGATTGATGCAGCGGACGCATACCAGGCTCAGACGCGACCGAACACCCGCCGGAAGACGCGGACGATGAATGAGGATCGATGTCGCTCACCATCGGCCTCGGCCCGGGCGACATTGTGGTGCTCGTCGAGATCCTGTCTCCGTGATTCGATCTCGTGTTTACGATGATGAAGCTCTGCGTGCATTCGCGCGTGATCGTTGTGACCAAATCCGCCTCCGGTACCCCAGGGCATAGCAACCTCCGTTCATTGAGTTCAGGAACCCGGTACAGGGTAGCCTGAAATGGTCAGGGCTCTTCTCTTAACACTTACCGGCACAGTTGAATTGTGACATACGATATTGATCAATAGGCTTGACTATCACAATCGTCCGCATGTTCACTGCCGGGATGTGGTCGATTCTCTTCGATTTCGCCGGACGATGTCACAAAACGCAAGCTGGATGTCGTTAAGCGTCAGAGATATGAGTGAGCAGGTGACAGAGCTGATCCATCCGCAGAAGTTCTGGTCCAAACGAGGACTGGAAACCGAGGAAGATCTGGTCGCAGCAGCGGTCGGAGGGTCTGATCATGCCTTCACCAAGCTGGCGGAACGTTACTACGGACCGATATTCGGCTATCTGGTGCGCCAGACAGGAGATCGGGAGCTGGCCAAGGATCTGGCACAGGAGACGATGGTCATCGCCTACCGGAAAGTCCGGACCCTGGAAGATGGGCAGCGCTTCGCTGGCTGGCTCTTCCGGATCGCTCAGAATGAGCTGCGGTCGAACCGGCGACGGGCCAGAATCCGGCAGTTTCTCTCGATCGACAAGCTGAAGGAAGAGTTCGGATTCAGCCCGCCCACGAACGATCGCTCCAGCGATCCGCATACTGCCACCGAGCGTGATCAGATCCAGCAGGTACTGGATGAGCTCAGCCCGAATCTGCGTGATGCGCTCCTGCTCGCCAGACTCTGGGGATTTCCGAGCAAAGAGGTCGCCAGAATTCTCAACATCTCACCCACCGCGGCCCGGCAGCGAATCAGCCGGGCTGACGAGCAGTTCCGGACGCTCTACCAGCAACTCGATGGAGCAGACCAATGAACCCAGCTTGCGACGTAGCCCCGGATGAACTGATTGCCTTCACCGAAGAAGAGCTCCCCGAGGGTCGCATGAAGCAACTTGAAACGCATGTGCCCAGTTGCACGACCTGCCAGCAACGGCTGGCCGATGCCGAGGCCACCATGCTGGTTCTGCGGGAGACGATGCCAGAACCGGAAAACCATGCCCGGCATGACCTGCTGATCAGACTCTATGAGGAAGCCGATCAGCAGACAGACCGCCCGCATCAGGGATGGACGCAAGCTGCCAGCCTGACGGCGGTCGGGGGTATGTTTGTCATTGCCGCGTTTCTCCTGTGGACCGGCCTCGGACAATTCATCGACGCGATCCCGCAACCGTTCCAGCGGGCAACCTCGGACCAGTCCATCGAATGGGTCGACAACGGGCAAGTTCCGGCGGGGGTTCAGCCCGGGGAGATTCCGGAGACGATCGGCGAGACGTTCCAGCTCAGCGATCACGAAACGCAGGCCGGGGTCACCATTCTGACCTACACCTCGACCGAGTTCGATGATCTCACCCTTCAGGTCACCCAGTTTCCGGATGATGGTGTCGAACCGCACTCGGGAATCGATCAGATCCAGATAACTGACGGGATCTCGATTCAGGTCGATGACCCGGAAGCGATCCGGGAAATCCGGTGGGCATCGGACGGTGTGGCTCACCATTTACAGCTGATTGCGCTGGAGTCGGACACACCCGCCTGGCTCACTCCGGAACAGGCGGAAGCGATCGTGCGTTCATTTCTGAATTGATCCGCGCCGGGAAGCCAGCGTCTACCCCCGGCGCATCGAACAGATAGGTGAACCACAGATGGAAGAGACAACCACGCGAGCCTACCCGGCCAACAATCAGCTCGCCTTCGATCGAGAACGCGCCCAGTTCGAACAGGACGGCTGGGAAGTCGCCAGCATCGACTACCAGGAGTCCCGTCCCGGCTGCGGACTGCCGTTGATCGGGGTGATGATGTATCGCCCGGCCGGGATGATGATGGTGACCTACAAGCGACGAGCAGCCGGATAGCACATCACTCCAGAACCTCCCGGTGCGTGTCATCTGGCCCGCGCCGGATCAGCCCGATCCCTAGAACAAGCACACCCGCCATCAGCGAGATTGCCCCGACGTACGCCAGGTTGATCAGCGCATTCGGCTCTTCGGCATCCGGGGAAAGCACCGAGAGAAAGAACGCAACCGGCAGCAGAATCGCCGAAAGCGGAATGGCGCTTCGGACGAAGGTCTTCATCCGGTCAGACAGCACCGCCTCATCGACATAGCGCAGGGCAATCAGCGAGAGCAGCAGCAATACCCCGGCATGGGCGTGTCCTGCACGCCAGAGATCCTGTCGGAGTGGGTTTTCCATGTACTCGGGATCCCCGACCAGCATGCGCAACAGGCTCACCCCTCCGAAGGCAACGGTTGGCAGAACGATGAGAAGGATTCCCGCCATCTGCCGTGATTCATGACTCATTCATACGCTCCTGACTGGCAGTTTCACTAGACATGTACCGTATGACATGTCAGTATAGACTGCATCGTAGCACCAGTCAAGATCAACATGTTAGACTACACATAAAGGAGGTGGTTCATGTCGTTACGGTTCGCCCTGCTCGGGCTTCTTTCAGACCAGTCGATGAGTGGCTATGACCTGACCAAACGATTCGAACAGTCGATGGGAAACGTCTGGCCTGCCCGGCACAGTCAGATCTACCCGGAACTTAATAAACTGAATAAAGAAGGACTGATCGAGATCGTGGCCGAAGGGCCACGGGGCCGCAAGGAATATCGGGCAACCGAGGATGGACGGGCCGCCGTGCATCACTGGCTGACGGAGATCCCCACTGAGTGGTCGATCAGAAGCGAGCCGATGCTCCGCTCGTTCTTTCTCTGGATGCTCAGCCCGGAAGAGGCCCGGACCTATCTCCGGGACTACCGGACGTGGTTCCAGCAGCGTCTCGACGGCTATAACGAGATCAAACAGTACTGGACGCCGGAAACCGAGGGCGAAAAAGCGTCCCGTGTTGTGCTGGAAGCCGGTGTCTATCAAGCCGAAGCAGCGATTGCCTGGGCAAACTGGGCGCTGGAACAGTACGGGGACACCCGGGATTCAGATGCGTAGGCCAGGCAAGGATTGACCCCTTGCCGAAGACTCGAGAAGGAGAGAAGTGATGGTGGGATGGAAACGACGAGCCGCCGCGATCCTCTGGCTCGGATGGGTATTTCTCGTGGTGCTCGTGCTTGTCGCCCTGTCCGCAATCGTCTGGAGTATCTTCTCCGGCTAACCGGTGATCCGGCTGTCGGTCAGGATGCGCGCTGGTACACCCGGAACGCCAGCGTAGCGAAGTAACTGCAGACCAGCACGAACGCCAGCAGCAACCCGGAATACTGCAGCACCAGCATCCAGTCCTCACCGAGCATCGCCGAGCGGGATCCGAGAATCGCCCAGTTGACCGGGTTGAACTCGGAGACGCTGCGGATCCAGCCGGGCATCAGATCAGCGGCGATAAACGCGGTGGACAGGAACACCAGCGGCAGACCGAAGAAGTTGACCACGGCAATCAGCGTCTCTTCCCGCCGGGCCAGCAGGGCTATGCCGTTGGATATTGCCGAGAACGATGCCCCCAGCAACAGCGCCAGAATGATGATCGCCACAACGCCCGTCACCCCGCCATCGATCCGTGCGCCGAGCGCCAGCCCCATCAGCAGAATGATCATGCTCTGCACCAGCACCGTAAACGAGGCGTGCATCACCCGGGCGGAGATAATCGCACCCCGATGAACGGTGGTGGAGAGCAGACGGTCCATGATGCCTTCATCGAGATCCCGGATCATCGACATCCCGGACCAGGCAGACCCGAACATCGCGGTCATGATCACCACACCCGGCGTCAGATGCTGGATGTAGGTGACTTCGCCGAAGCCGGGCAGCTCCACGATCCGGCGAAATAGCTGACCGTAGAGAAACAGCCAGATCACCGGCTGTACCAGCGTCACGGCGATCCAGATCGGCAATCGCAGGGTGTTTCGCATATAGCGCAGGTAGAGATGCCAGGTGTCGGCAGCGAACGTCCTCATCGAATCCCGGCCTCTTCCGTTTGCCCCTCATCGCCAGCCGCACTGAAGTGATGCCCGGTGTGATGCAGGTAGACGTCGTCGAGCGTCGGCCGGCTCATCGTCACTTCATGCACGGTGATTCCGGCACGTTCCAGCCGGCTGACCAGCACCGGGATGGCCGCGGCGCCATTTTCCACCCGGACAAGGATGCCCGATCCATTCGGGACGATCTCGAGGATATTGTCCAGCCCGGACAGCACGTCGCTGGCCTGTGACGATTCGCCGTTGAGATCGAGGGTGATGCTATCACCCCGGATCTCTGCCTTGAGTGCTTTCGGAGTGCCTTCAGTGACCACGGTTCCGTGATCCACGATCGCCAGACGATCGCAGAGCACATCAGCTTCTTCCAGATAGTGGGTCGTCAGCAGGACCGCCATGTTGCGCTCGTTGCGAATCCGCTCCAGATCTTTCCAGAGAATCGCCCGGCTCTCCGGATCGAGCCCGGTGGTTGGTTCATCGAGGAAGAGTACCTCTGGTTCGTTGATGAGTCCCATGGCGATATCGAGACGCCGCCGCATACCACCGGAGTAGGTTTCCACCATCTTGTCGGCAGCATCGGTCAGGCCGACCCACTCCAGCAAACGCGGAACCCGCTCGGTCAGCGCGTCCGCTGAGACCCGCATCAACTGGCCCTGCAGCACCAGGTTCTCCCGGCC
>SLFF01000262.1 GCA_007124395.1 Thermomicrobiaceae bacterium
AGGAAGGCGACGCAGACGACGTCCTCAGCTTCAGCTCATCCGAGGTCCTGCGTGAGAAAGATTTCGCCGATCTGACCGACTCCGAGATGGAGCAGACCCGGCGATTCATGGAGCAGCTCGAATGGAGCATCGGCAAACGACGTTCCCGCCGGAAGGTTTCAGCGCGCAAAGGTCGATTCTGGGATGCCCGGAAGACCATGCGCAAGAGCCTGCAGACCGGTGGCGTCCCAATCAATATTTCCCGCCGGAAGCTCAAGGACAAGCCACGCCAGCTCGTGGTGATCTGCGACGTCTCTGGATCGATGGACCGGTACTCGCGGATCCTGCTGCAGTTCGTCTACGCCATCGAAAAAGGCATGGCCAACGTCGAGTCGTTCGTGTTCGGCACCCGGCTGACGCGAATCACCAGACTGCTTCGGAACCGCTCGATCGACAGTGCCATGGAGCGCGTCGCCGAGCAGGTTCACGACTGGTCCGGTGGCACCCGGATCGGGCAGTCACTGCAGGTCTTCAACACCAACTGGGCCCGTCGCGTGCTGCGCAACGGCGCCGTCGTGCTGGTGATCAGCGATGGCTGGGACCGCGGAGATCCAGATCTGCTGGGTCAGGAGATGGCGCGACTCCAGCGCAGCAGCTATCGAATGATCTGGCTGAACCCGCTGCTGGGATCGCCGAGATATGAACCGTTGACCCGGGGAATGCAGGCGGCCATCCCGTTCATCGACGACTTCATGCCAGTGCACAACCTGGCGAGTCTCGAAGCGCTGGCCGAGCATCTGGGCAATATCGACGAATACCGGCCGGTTCGACGACAGAATCCACTGGATCTGTCGGGTCCCAAGCCGCGCGTCGCCTGACAACGATACAAACGAACCACAAGGGAGCGCGAACATGCGAGACATATTGCAGGACATTCGTGAATGGCAATCCGCTGGTGAAGAGATCGCCCTCGCAACCGTCGTGAAAGCGTCGGGTTCGGCTCCCCGTCAGGCCGGAGCCAAACTGGCCGTCACCCGCTCCGGCAAGATGGTGGGATCGGTCAGCGGTGGCTGTGTCGAGGGCGCTGTCTTCGAGAAGGCGATGACCGTGCTCGATTCCGGAAGCCCGGAGGTCGTGCACTACGGCATCAGTGATGAACTCGCCTGGGATGTCGGCTTGAGCTGTGGCGGCCAGATCGACGTCTTTGTCGAACCATTCGAGGATCGGTAATGTCGGGAATCCACGATCAGCTACTCGCCGCAATCGAACAGGAACAGGGTGCGCTGCTTGCAACTCAGATGTCTGGGGACAAGCCGGGAGCGAAACTTCTGCTCCTCGATGACGGGACATCTCGGGGACAGCTCGTTCCTGAAGCGCTCGATCAGCAGGTCCGGGCTGATGTTCAGTCGATGCTGAACACTGGTGAGGCAACCAGCCGGAGCTACGAGGTCGATGGCGCGACGGTCGATGTCTATCTGGAGAGCCATCTTCCTCCGCGCAGAATGGTGATCGTCGGCGCAGTCCACACCGCCATTCATCTGGTGGCATTTGCCAGAGAGTTCGGCTGCCATACCACGGTCGTCGACGCCCGGGAGATGTTCGCCACCCGAGAGCGGTTCCCGCACGCCGATGAGCTGCTGATTGGCTGGCCGGACGAGATCATGCCGGATCTCAACCTTGGACCGCAGACGGACATTGTCATGCTGGCGCACGATCCGAAGTTCGAAGATCCAGCCATGGAAGTTGCCCTGAAAAGCCGGGCAGGCTACATCGGGGCGATGGGTAGCAAGAACACCAGCGCTGCCCGCGATGAGCGTCTGAAAGCGCGCGGATTCAGCGACGAACAGATTGCCCGGATTCACGGGCCAGTCGGCCTCAACCTCGGCGGCAAGACACCACCAGAGATCGCGATCAGCATCATGGCAGAGATCGTGGCGGTGCGACGAGGCAAGGATCAACGCGCGTCTTCCTCACCGTTGCAGCCGGCGAAATCGGATCAGTAACCGGCTTATGACGAATCAATGCCGGATCGCTGCGGTGGTCCTCGCCGCCGGTGGATCGACCCGTCTGGGACATCCAAAACAACTGCTGCAGCTCGGGGAGCGTGTACTTATCGATCACACGCTGAGTGCCGTGCGTCGGGCCGGGCACATCGACGACTACTTCATCATCCTCGGCCATGCAGAAGATGACATTCGTGCGCAATCCGATCTCACAGGCTTTACAAAGATCAGCAATCCCACCTACAGTGAAGGCCAGAGCACCAGCGTGCGAATCGCGATCGAGCAAATCCCTCAGGCGATCGACGCGGCTGTTTTTGTGCTGGCCGATCAACCGCTCCAGGTACCCTACGTTATCGAGCGGCTCGCCGCCAGCTATCGGGAGAATCCGGCGCCGATCATTCAGCCGGTTTACGCCGACGGGCCGGGCAACCCGGTGCTGATCTCCCGGGATGTCTTCCCGGATCTCGCACATCTGACCGGCGATACCGGCGCCAGGCCAGTGCTGAAGCGTCGGAAAGCAGAGATCAGGCAGGTTGATTGCTCCGAGTGGAGCCGCCCGCTGGACGTCGATACCGTCGAGGACTACGAACGTATCAAGCAACAGTACGAACTGGGAGAACTGGACCAGTCATGAGCTATAACTTCGGCCAGCCGATTGTCTATTGCCCCCACTGTGCTACCACGGTCGATTTTCGGGAGATCGCCGGTCGACAGCGGCCGTTCTGTACGGCATGTGAGACCGCTTTCTTCGAAGATCCCAAGCTCGCCGTGGCTGTCGTCATCGAGCAGGATGGCAAAGTTGCCCTGCAACGGAGAACCATCGACCCCGGCAAAGGCCTCTGGACTTTCCCCTCCGGGTTCGTCGATCGTGGCGAGCCAATCGAAGAGGCAGCCGTGCGCGAAGCCTGGGAAGAAGTTGGGTTGACCGTCCAGCTCGATCGCTTGCTCGGGGTGTATTCCAGCCCGGGACAGACGGTAGTCCTGTCCGTCTTCGTGGCCACTCCACAAGCGGGTAGGCTGCAATCGCTTGATGAAAATGACGCGGTTGGCTTCTTCGCCCCGAACGAGCTGCCAGACCTCGCCTTCCCCAATGATCAGGCGATCATCGAGACCTGGCGCTCCGGGGCAGTTCGACCAATCCAGACGCCGCATCTCGATTTCTCCTGAACACCGCCACTACAGCGAGATTCGCGGTAAGGTAGCGGAATGATCCAGTTTTCATTCGTCTGAATCATTAGCCAGGACACCCATCTCAGGCGACACCATCATGAGAGGAGCGCACCATGAGCGCGATTCCCGGACTTTCAGGCCGTTACACCGGCAAATCAGTTCGCCGGGTCGATGACCGACGGCTGGTCACCGGTGCCGGACAGTTCGTCGACGATGTTCACATTCACGGTACGCTCCACGCTGCGTTCGTCCGCAGTCCATACGCACACGCATATATTCGAGACATCGACGCCAGTGCCGCTCTGGACGTGGATGGCGTGGTGACGGTGATCACCGGACGGGATCTTCCCGCGCTGATGCCGCCGATCATCAGTCGCCCGGATCTGCCACCAGATCGAACACTGGAACGCTATCCCATCACCCCGGACAAGGCACGCTTCGCCGGAGATGCCGTGGCCGTGGTCATCGCCGAGCGTGAGGACCTGGCGCGCGACGCCGCAACACTGGTGAAGGTCGAATACGAGCCGCTCGAAGCGGTCACCGATCCCCGCAAAGCGCTGGAAGATAGCGCTCCCCGGCTCTATGAGGACTGGGATAGCAATCTCGCGTTTCTCTGGGAAGTCGAGCATGGAGACCTGGCCGGCTCGTTCGAATCCGCCGAGCACGAAGTGTCGATCGAGCTCTACAACCAGCGGGTCCATGTCACGTTCATCGAACCGCGCTGCGTACTGGCGAACTGGGTTCCCGACACCGAGGAAATGACCGTCTGGGCTTCGACGCAGGTCCCCCACACCGTTCGCGGGGGTATTGCGGCATCGCTCGATCTGGCCGAGTATCAGGTTCGTGTAATCGCGCCAGACGTCGGTGGTGCCTTCGGGGCGAAGGGAGGGATCTATCCGGAGTACCTGCTCTTCCCGGCCATTTCGAAGCATCTCGGCAAACCGGTTCACTGGGCCGAAACTCGCAGCGAATGTTTCCAGGCCACAAATCATGGTCGGGATCAGACCCAGCTCCTCCGGGCAGCCGTGGATAACGACGGCAAAGTGCAAGGGCTGGAAGTCAACATCTACGGCAACGTCGGCGCCTACAATGCGGCGCCAGTGCCTACCCGCAGTGGAGTCATGTCCACCGGCCCATATCACATCAGAAATCTGCACACGCGAGTCTACGGAGTCATGACTAACACCACCCAGATCGGGGCCTACCGGGGTGCCGGTCGTCCAGAGGCCGCCTATATGCTGGAGCGGTTGATGAACGCGATCGCTGATCAACTCGAGCTCGACCCGGTCGATGTGCGCCGTCGCAACTTCATTCCACCGGAAGCCTTCCCATACATGGGCGCCACCGGTGCCGAGTACGACAGTGGCGACTACGCGAACACGCTTGATGAGGCATTGAAGATCGTTGATTACCCGGCATTCCGGGCTGACCAGCAGGCCGCCCGGGCCGAAGGTCGATACCTCGGAATTGGTTTCGGCGTGTACTGTGAGTTCGCCGGTCCGGGCTGGGACAGCGCCTCGGTACGGGTGCATCCGTCCGGAGCGGTCTCGGCAACAACCGGAACCTCGCCCCACGGGCAGGGGCAGGAAACGAGCCTGGCTCAGATCGTGGCCGATGTCCTGGGCGTGGACATCGAAGCAGTACGTGTTCGTGCCAGCGACACGTCGATCACTCCACAGGGAGTCGGCACCTTCGGAAGCCGTGGAACATCGATCGGCGGGTCGGCAATGTTCGCCGCATCCCAGAAGGTTCTGGAGAAGGCGAAGAAGATCGCAGCCGGCCAGCTCGAAGCGGCAGTGGAAGACATCGAGCAAGCCGACGATGTCTTCTCGGTGCGGGGCGCGCCCGATCGCAGGATCACGTTCAAGGAAATCGCCAGGGCCGCCTATACCCCGGGGCTCCCTGACGGTCTGGAGCTCGGCCTCGAAGAGACCGGGTTCTTCACGCCGAAGGGACGAACCTTCCCGTTCGGTGTCCACGTCGCAATCGTGGAGATCGATACGGAGAGTGGCGAACTGGAGGTCAAGCGGTACGTCGCAGTTGACGACTGCGGGCCGATGATCAACCCGAAGCTCGTCGAAGATCAGGTTGTGGGTGGTCTGGCTCAGGGGTTCGGACAGGCGTTGCAGGAGCAGATCGTCTATGACGAGGGTGGACAGCTTCTCACGGCGACGCTGATGGATTACGCTCCACCGCGAGCCCACCAGCTGCCGAACTTCGAGACCGCTCACACCGTCACCCCGAGCCCGTTCAACCCGCTCGGTGTCAAAGGTGTTGGAGAGGCCGGGACAACTGGCGCACCACCGGCACTGGTGAATGCGGCGCTCGATGCGCTCAAGCCGTTCGGCGTGACGCATCTGGACATGCCACTCACCCCGGAGCGACTCTGGCGAGCGATAAACGGCTAACAGGGCCCAGGACGAGTCCCAGACAATCGCTGAACGAAAAACGGGAGGGCCATGTGCCCTCCCGTTCGCCATTCGTTTTGCGAATCGCGGCTATCGGTCCTCGGGGTGCTCTTCCACCTTGATCGCTTTCACCTCTTCGGTCAGGCTCTGTGTCTGACTGTTGATCGACCAGAGGTAGACCGCAAACACCAGCCAGCTGATACCGAATGCCAGGAAGAGATAGGTTTCGTTATCCATTACGCGGTAACTCCCTTCGTCGACTTCTCGTCGGCGTGTTGTTGGATCGCTTGATTCGTTCTGGCGTCGGCCTCGGCATCAGCCACCGCCAGACTGTAGTCGGCCAGCTCGTCCTTCGCCTGCTCGATGAGCATTTTCTGATAGACCAGATAAAAGAAGAACAGCGTGAAGGCGAGCATCGACACGCTCAGGGTGTAGATCATCGAATCCGGCATCGCCGGGCCACCGCTCTGCGTGACTATCGGTTCTGGATGAAGCGTCCGCCACCAGCGGACCGACATGTGGATGATTGGAACATCGATGAAGCCGATGATACCGACAACCGCGGCGTACCGCATCGCCCGTTCCTGGTCCGAGATATAAGCCCGGATCATGAAGTAGCCGAGATAGATGAACCAGAGAATGAGCGTGGTGGTCAGGCGAGCATCCCACTCCCAGAAGGTCCCCCAGATCGGTCGGC
>SLFF01000367.1 GCA_007124395.1 Thermomicrobiaceae bacterium
AATCCGGCGTACCTGTGGTGGAACGGCAAGCAGATGCCGTGGGAAGATGCCACGATCCATGTGACCGATATCGGCTGGTCGACGGTCGGCGCGATCTTCGAAGGAATTCGTGCCTACTGGAACGAAGATGACCAGGAAGCCTATGTTTTCCGGCTTCCGGAGCACATGAAGCGCTTCGAAGAGTCGATGAAACTGGTCCGACTGAAGCAGGACTACACGGTGGAGCAGCTCAACGACGCGATGCTGGAGCTGATCCGGGCCAACGATCATCGAGAAGATATCTACATTCGCCCGCTGGCATATCGGGCCGGTGGCGGTGGTGGCGGCTTCAGTAGCTACCACTCCGAGGCTGGTATTCTGATCAACACCAGTTCCCGACCAACGCACCTGATGACCGGCATGAAGCAGGATGCCTGTGTCAGCTCGTGGACACGCATCAGCGACAACGTGATGCCACCACGGGTGAAGAACATCTCCAACTACCGGAACAGCCAGCTGGCGACGATTGAGGCGAACATCAACGGCTATGATGTGCCGCTCTTCCTGAATGACCACGGCAAGATCTCCGAGGGTGCGGCTGCCTGTATCGTGATGATTCGCGATGGCAAGGCAGTCACGCCAGGCGTCACCGAGAGCATTCTCGAGAGCATCACCCGCGATGCGATTATCCAGATGCTGCGGGATGACCTGGGGATGGAAGTCGAAGAGCGACCGGTTGATCGAACCGAGCTCTACATCGCTGACGAAGCGTTTCTCTGCGGCACGGCTGCCGAGATTACCCCAGTGGTGTCGGTCGATCGCTACTCGCTTGGCGATGGCGAGATCGGGCCGGTTACCCGGCAGCTGGATGAGCTGTTCCTCGGCGTGCTGCGGGGAACCGATCCCCGTCACGCAGACTGGCGAACGCCGGTTGGCCTGAAGCAGTTGAGCCGGGCGTAGAGGTCCTAGGCCCTCACCCCCGGCCCCTCTCCCAAATCTGGGAGAGGGGAGGAACTACACTATTCCAATGTGGGGTCCGACACGAACAACCGAGTAACGAAAGCGGGCTGGCCCTGTGCCAGCCCGCTTTTGGTACCCGGGAATTCGTCTTAGGAGAAGATACCTTCTTCGCGCATTCGGGCGACCGTCTTCTTGAATGCTTCGATGGTCTCATCGATCTCCTGCTCGGTGTGGACACTGCTTACCAGCCCGCCACCGTGGAAGAGATCAATGCCGTTGAGCAACATACCCTGATAGAGGGCGTTGTCGTACTTGGCGTCGGAACCCGTCTTCAGGCGGACGTGTGAGACGCCTTCGGGAATGTGGATGTCTCCGCCATTCTGGTTCTGGCAGCTCTCCCCAAGAACGATGTGGAAGACCGAGCTCTCGCCCCAGACGAATCCCGGTACGTTCTCATCGACCAGCACCTTGTTGAACCCGGATCGCAGGCGAGCAGCCATGTCGTCGGCATGCTTCTGCACGCGTGGGTTGGCGGCCATCTGCAGACAGGTGGCGCCGGCAACGGCCGAGAGCGGGTTGGCGTTGTAAGTGCCCGGGTGGCTGACCTTCTTCTCCGCGTTCCAGTTCGGCTCATCCTTGAAGGCGAGCAGTTCCATAATGTCGCTGCGTCCGCCAACTGCACCACCTGGCAGACCACCGGCGACGATCTTGGCCATTGTGGTCATATCCGGTGTGACGCCTTCGGATTCCTGCTTGCCGCCCGGGGCCCAGCGGAACCCGGTGATGACCTCGTCGAAGATCAGCACGGTGTCGTGCTTCGTGGTGATCTCACGCAGCTGCTTCAGGAAGCCATCCGGGAACGGGATCGAGGCCCAGGATGCGCCACTTGGTTCGAGAATCACCGCTGCAATCTCTCCAGTGGCGATCTGCTGTTCGACGAAATCGATATCGTTGACTGGTGCCACGACGACGGTATCCAGCACGGCCTTCGGAATGCCGGGGATCACTCGATTGAACGGAGCCTGCTCACCGGCCATCGCATAGTCATGCCAGCCGTGGAAGTGGCCCGCGAATTTCAGGATCTTGTCTCGACCGGTGAATGCCCGGGCAAGACGCATCGCCATCATGGTTGCTTCGGTACCGGAAGAGGTGAACTCCACCCGGTCGACCGATGGAACGATCTGCTTGATTCGCTCGCCCCACTCGATCTCCAGTTCGTGCCCGGCGCCGTAGTGGGTGCCGCGGGTCATCTGCTGGTTGACGGCGTCGATGATTTCACCATGACCATGCCCGAACAGCAGCGAGCCATGCCCCATCACGTAATCGATCAACTCATGGCCGTCAGCGTCCCATTTCCGGGAGCCCGTTGCGTTCTCGATGTAGAGCGGGAAGGGCTTCATGAAGCGAACATCATGCGTCACGCCACCGGCGATCGCCTCGACGGCCCGGCGATACTGTGTTTCTGACTTCTTGAACGCCTGGATGAATTCTTTCTCGATTGTCTGTCCGGCTGTCATATCTGTGGCTCCTCCCTGGGTCCGCATCTGCTTCCGGGAAACGTTTCCGGGAAGCGTTCCATGATCGTGGCATAGCGATTTTGACCAACCCCTGCTCCGGGGCTGTATCCTTACCCGCAAGTATAACGCCGATTCCGGATCAACGGGGCAAAATATCCGCGTTGACAGGGTGGGTGACTGGTGTAGGGTATGCCGTGATGACGTCATCCCTCTGGATTATGAATGGAGAACGAAGAATGAAACTTGGAACGCTGCCGAAGTTTCCGCTGGCACATTTGCCGACGCCGTTGACCGTGGCCCGGAATCTCTCCGCAGCACTTGGCGGGCCCGAGATCATGGTCAAGCGGGATGATCTGACCGGCCTGGCGCTGGGCGGTAACAAGACGCGCAAGCTGGAATATCTGATTGCTGATGCCCAGGCGCAGGGTGCAACCCATGTCATTACCGTGGGTGCGGCCCAATCCAACCACTGCCGTCAGACTGCAGCAGCGGCCCGTGTGGCGGGTCTGAACTGTGTGCTGGTGATGAACGCATCGAGCGAAGATCCGGATATTCAGGGAAACCTGCTGCTCGATCACATTCTCGGAGCCGAGACGCGCATCGTGACCGATAAGGCCGCGCGTCAGCCGATGACGATTCAGGTCGCCGAGGAACTGCGGGCTCAGGGCTATGTGCCCTACCAGATCCCGGGCGGCGGCTCGAACGCGATCGGTTCCTCCGCCTATGTTGCGGCGACCTATGAGTTGATGGCGCAACTGGTCGAATCAGGGGCAAGCCCGACCCGGCTCTACACCACCAGCAGTGCTTCTGGCGGGACGCATGCCGGCCTGGCGCTCGGGGCCAAGCTGGCCGGAGTTCCCTACTCCGTGCATGGGGTGTCGATCGAAGGCCGCGCCGATCACCTGAAGAAGACGGTCATTACCCCGCTTGCGAACCAGACCGCCGAATATCTGGGACTCGATGTCCGGCTCAGTGAAGATGAAGTAATCATCCACGATGCCTATACCGGCCCGGCCTACGGGGTAGCCACCGAGGAATGTCTGGAAGCGATCCGGCTCTGCGCCCGGACCGAAGCGTTGCTGCTCGATCCGGTCTATACGGCCAAGACGATGGCTGGCCTGATCGATCACATCCGGACGGGTGAGATCGGCGCGGACGAGACGGTGATGTTCCTGCATACTGGTGGCGTGCCGGCAGTCTTCGCCGATACGGCTTCGATTATTCCGGCGATGCAGGCAGCGAGCGCTTCCTGAGATGCTTCGTGATCCGGAGACACGGCGAAAACTCGCCCTGTTCGGAATTGTTCTCGGGGTGATCGGCTCCATCGGCGTCATCTGGTCGGTTGCGGCCGGTGGCGCCGAGCTCTGGTCGCTGATCATCCTGATTCCGGTGTTTGCGGTGATTTCCCGACTGGGTCGACTGGTCGGGCAGATTACCGAGAAGCAGGTCAATGAGCGTCGCGAAAAACGGCGTGATCCGGATCGCTAGTGCCGCCTGATTCGCTATCCTCATCAACTGGATCGTTCTCTGTGGACCAATCATCTGAACCGAACGATGCGCTGAATCCAGATCGCTGGTTCGTCGACGTCGCCACTGAACTGCGAACCCGCGAGCGTGATCGCTTTCTGACCTACTCCGTGCCCGATCACCTTCGGGAGGATGTTCTCGAAGGCGGTCTGGTCTGGGTTCCGCTGCGCAATGGACACAAAGTGGGGGTCGTTGTCCGGGCACACCGGGAGCCGCCCGAGTTCGAAGTGCGCGACGTTCAGGCGATCGTTGAGCCCGGATTCCAGTTCACTGAAGATCAGTGGCAGGTGATCGAGTGGATCAGCGAGGAGACCGTCTGCACGCTGTACGATGCGGCGTTGCCATTCTTCCCGCCTGCGGCGATCAATCGTGCGGTGGAACACCTGGCGCTGCGCGATCCGCTGCCAGTGTCAGTCGATCAGCTGACCCCGGCCCAGCGAGAGCTGGTGCTGTTTCTGCAGCGACGCGGTGAGGTGAGTCTGGATGTCGCCCGCCGGGCGATGGGTCGCCGACTGACCAGCATTATTCCGACGCTGGCAAAGCAGGGTGTGCTCAATCGGATTGTCCGGGTTCGAGCCGGCGCGCCGAAGACCCGCAAGGCTCGTCTGATTCAGCGGACCATTACCCCGGTCCCCGACCTCCGCAAGTCTCCGGCACAGCGCCGTGCGATGGAAGTGCTCCAGCGACGCCTGCTGCTCTCCGATGGTCACCCGGTAGCCTGGAGTGAAGTCACGCGCCACATCGGGGTGAATGATCGTGCGCTCAACGAGCTCCGGCGGAAGGATCTGATCGAGATCGATCAGGCGGTCGTGCCGCAACCGACGGTGGATAGTGATCACCCTGATGCCCGGGTTGTCCGGCTGAGTGAGACACAGCATGCGGCCTGGCGACGTATTCACGCCAGCCTCCGGGAGAGCGCGTTCGAGGAGATACTGCTTCACGGAGTGACCGGAAGCGGCAAGACCGAGCTTTACCTGCGAGCGGCGGCCTGGTGCCTCAGTCGAGGTCAGGGCGTGATCATGCTGGTGCCGGAGATCGCGCTTGCTTCGCAGATCAGTCGCCGAATCGCATCGCGGTTTCCCGGTCGGGCGGCGATCATCCATAGCAATCTGCCGGAATCCGAGCGATATCACATCTGGGACGGGGTTCGTGATGGTCGGATTCCGATCGTGGTCGGCCCGCGTTCGGCGCTGTTCTCGCCGATGCCGGATCTCGGGCTGGTGGTGATCGATGAAGAGCATGATCCGTCCTACAAACAGGCGCAGATCCCGCGGTATCACACTCGGGATGTGGCTCGGCTGATTGCCAGGAACCACAACGCGTTGTTGCTGATGGGGAGTGCCACACCGGATGTCAGCACCTATCAGCGGGCGATCAGCGGCGAGATTCAGCACCTGCGACTACCGGAACGGATCGGGCACCAGCCAGGAGTGGGGTCCAACGGGAGCGGTCCGCCGTCGCTGGAGCTTCCGCAGGTCGATGTCGTGGATATGCGCGAAGAGCTGCGGAACGGCAACACGGGGCTGTTCAGCCGGGACCTGACTGAGCTGATCCACCAGACGCTCGAGCGTGAGGAACAGACGATCCTCTTCCTCAATCGACGGGGATCGGCAACGTTCATCCAGTGTCGTTCCTGCGGCTACGTTGCCGAGTGCCCACTGTGCGATATCCCGCTGGTCTATCATCCGGACCGGCGACGGGCGATCTGCCACCGGTGCAACTATCAGGAGCAGACCCCCACCCGCTGCCCGGAATGTGAACTGATGACGATCAGCTACTATGGCAGCGGTACGCAGCGCGTCGAGAGAGAGGCCCGGAAGCAGTTCCCCGGCGCCCGGGTTCTGCGATGGGATCGAGATGTCATCCGCGGAAATGTCACGCATGAATCGCTGATGAATCAGGTCCTGAATCGGGATGTGGATATCGTGATCGGGACCCAGCTGATCGCCAAGGGTTTCGATTTTCCGGATGTGATGACCATCGGGGTGGTCAACGCAGACGGGCAGCTGCATCTCCCGGATTTCCGGAGCGGAGAGCGGACATTCCAGCTTCTCATGCAGGTTGCTGGCCGTGCCGGACGACGCACCGCTGGATCCCGGGTGATCTTTCAGTCGTACAGTCCGAATCACTACGCGATTCAGGCCGCTGCAGAACACGACTACGAGAGCTTTGCCGACGAGGAGCTCGCCTTCCGGCGGTTGCACGATTACCCGCCATTTTCGCGGATGGTGCGTCTGCTGTATCGAAACGAGGAT